>NZ_JBHXAW010000208.1:0-8236 GCF_042726645.1 Isoptericola sp. NPDC060257 | reverse complement strand
GTCGCGCGCGGTGCGTCGTGCGTCGTCAGACCGCCGGGGCGGCGGGCGCGCCGTACGGCGCCGCCTCCAGGGCCTTGGGGTCCGGGCCGAAGCGGTTCGCGCCCACGGTGCCCGCGGTGGCGTAGAAGACGATCATGATGATCGGGCCGGCCAGCGGGATCAAGGTCATGAACCAGAAGAAGCCCGACTTGTCCTGGTCGTGCAGGCGACGCACCATCACGGCGAGCGTCGGCAGGAGCAGGGCGAGCCAGACGATCGAGACCAGGCTCACGACCACGTAGTACCCGGCGCCGAACGTGCCGGTGGTCGTGTCGATCGACGCGGCGCCCACGGTGCCGAGCAGGACGCCCTCCACCGCGGCGATGATCACCAGGAACAGGTACCAGAACCAGAACTCCGACCGGCGCGCGCGGCCGGTGAAGGTGGCGTACTGCGAGAAGACGGACTTGATCGCGTCCGGGAAGGACATGGCGGCCTCACTGGGTCGTTGGAGAGGGCGGCGGGGACGAAGGTGCCCCGCGGTGCGCGCGGGATCGCGCGCCGGCCCTGACAGCCCCGCGAGCGTAGGGCGTGTGCGCACGCGACGTCCAGGGCTCGTCCACGTCTCGTCCACATCCTGGGTGGGGAGGGCTCCCCGTCGCGGGTTCGGGCCGGATGTGCTGCGCCCGTATGCTCCCGGGGGTGTCGACCCCCGTCCCCTCCTCGCGCGGAGTGCTGGACCGCGTGCCTGCCCCCGCCATGTTCCTGGTCTCCGGGTTCACCCTGTACGCGGGCGCGGCCGTCGCGGTCGGCCTCTTCGACCGTCTGGGGGCGCCCGCGGTCGGCTGGTGGCGCATCGCCCTCGCCGCCGTCGTCCTCCTCGCGTGGCGGCGCCCGTGGCGACGGCGCTGGACCCGCCGCGACCTCGTCGCGGCCGCGCTGTTCGGCGTCGTCCTCGCGGCGATGAACGTCGTGTTCTACGTGGCGGTGGACCACCTGCCCCTCGGCGTCGCCGTCGCGATCGAGTTCCTCGGCCCCGTGGCCGTCGCCGCCGTCACGGGCCGCGGCTGGCAGGAGCGGGCGGCGATCGTGGTGGCGGCGGCCGGCGTGGTGCTGCTCGCGGGCGTCACCCTGGGCTCCGGGATCCCTCGCGAGGATGCCGTGATCGGGCTGAGCGCCGTGCTCGCGGCGGCCGCGTGCTGGGCCGGCTACATCGTGCTGGGCAAGCGGGTCGCCCACGGCGGGTCCGGCGTCGACGGGCTCGCGGTCGGCATGGTGGCGGGTGCCGTCGCGTTCGCGCCGTTCTTCGCGTGGTCGACGCCGGAGGTCGTGACCGACCCGTCCCTCCTGCTGTTCCTGCTGGTCGTGGCGGTCTGCTCGTCCGTCGTCCCGTACGTGCTGGACCAGGTGGTGCTGCGTCGGGTCGGCATGGCCCGGTTCTCCGTCATGCTCGCGCTCCTGCCCGCGACCGCCGTCCTCGTCGGCGCCGTCGTCCTGCAGCAGGTCCCCACCTGGCCTGAGCTGGCCGGCCTCGCGCTCGTCTCCGGCGCCATCGTCATGACGGCGCGGACCTGACCGGTCCCCGCGGGGCCCGGTCGGTCTGCACGGACGGGCTACAGGTACTGACCGGGGGAGGGGCGCCGGTCGTCCTGCCCGGGCTGACCGGACGGCTGGCCCGGGCCTGCCGGCCCGCCGGGGCTGAACGGCGCCGGATGCGCCCCGGGCGGGAGCGCGCGACGCATCTGCGAGAGCTGCGCCTGCGCCGCCATCTGCTGGGCGACGAGCGCCGTCTGGATGCCGTGGAACAGGCCCTCGAGCCAGCCGACCAGCTGGGCCTGCGCCACCCGCAGCTCGGCGTCCGACGGCACTCCCTCGTCCGAGAACGGGAGCGTGATGCGGTGCAGCTCCTCGACGAGGTCGGGGGAGAGGCCCTCCTCGAGCTCCGCGAGGGAGCGCTCGTGGATCTCGGCCAGCCGGGTGCGCGCGGCGTCGTCGAGCGGGGCGTCGCGCACCTCGTCGAGCAGCCGCTTGATCATGCCGCCGATGCGCATCACCTTGGCGGGCTCCTCGATGCGCGACGTCTCCTCGGGCTCGCCCCCCTCGGCGGGGGCTGCGACGCCCTCCGGCTCGGTGGTCTCCCCGTCCGGGGTGACCACCCGCGGGGTGGTGCCGTCGGTGTCGCGAGTGCCGTCGTCGCTCTCGGTCATGCGTCCCAGTGTGGCCCACGGGGCCGACAGGAGCCGGTCGGGACGCCGGGAGGGCGTCAGGGCACCAGCAGCACCTTGCCGAACACCGCGCCGGACTCGAGCAGCTCGTGCGCGGTGGGGGCCTCGGCGAACGGCACCCTGGCGTGCACCACGGGCCGCACCCGGCCGTCGGCGATCATGGGCCACACCCGCTCGCACACGGTCGCGACCAGGGCCGCCTTCTCCGCGGCGCTGCGCGGACGCAGCAGGGTCCCGGTGACCCAGGCGTGCTTGGCCATGAGGGCGTTGAGGTCGAGCTCCCCGCGGCGGCCTCGCTGGAGCCCGATGACGACGAGCCGGCCACCCGGGGCGAGCGCGCGGACGTTGTCGGCGAGGCCGCCGCCGCCGAGCACGTCCAGCACGACGTCGGCTCCGCGCCCGCCGGTCGCGTCGCGCACCGCGGCCACGACGTCCTGCGTGCGGTGGTCGACGGCGACGTCCGCGCCGAGCTCGACGCAGCGGGCCACGCGCTCCGGGCCGCCCGCGGTGGCGACGACGCGCGCCCCGAGCGCCGCGGCGAGCTGGATCGCGACGCTGCCGACTCCGCCCGAGCCGCCCTGGACGAGGAGCGTCTCGCCCGCGTGCAGCCGGCCGGTGTCGACGAGGTTGGTCCAGGCGGTGCAGACGGCCTCCGGCAGCGCGGCGCCGTCGACGAGGTCGACGCCGTCGGGCAGGGGCAGCAGCTGGGCCGCACGCGCCACGACCTGCTCGGCGTAGCCCCCGCCCTCGAGCAGCGCGACGACCCGGTCGCCGGGCGCCCAGGTGGTCACCCCCGGCCCGAGCGCGCGGACCGTACCCGAGATCTCCAGACCCGGCCACTCGGGAGCGCCGGTCGGCGGAGGATAGTTTCCGGCGCGTTGCAGCAGGTCAGCGCGGTTGACCCCCGCGGCGGCGACGTCGACCAGAACCTCGCCGGGGCCCGGTTTGCCCAGGTTGACGAGGGATAGGGTGAGTTTCCCTGGACCGCCAGGTGCCGATATCGTGACCGCTCGCACACCGATGGAGCCTACTCGCGTGCCTGGAAGCCCAGCCGGGCGCGGGGGGTGGTGCCGGACGTGATGGCACCCACCCGAGGATCGGACGACGACGGTCGCCCGCCTCGACGAACAGTGTTGGAGAGAGGTTCAGATGCTCCGCAGGTTGGGCGTTCGCGGGAAGATTCTTGCGACACTCGCCGTGCCGATCTTCGTCCTGGCGTTGACGGCGGGCTGGATCACCTGGCAGTCGCTGCAGGAGAACCGCAGCGCCGAGCAGACCGCGGCCCTCATGGAGTCGCTGCAGCTGCAGGACGACGCGGGCTCCGCCGTGGCCGCGGAGCGCGCCACGAACATCGCCGCCGACAAGGGGATCCCGGGTGCCAAGAAGGCGCTCGTCAAGGCGCAGGAGGAGACGGACCGCGCCCTCGACGCCCGCGACGAGGCGCTCGAGGTGCTCGACACCACCGCCCTGCCCACCAACGTGCAGGATGCCGTGAACCGGACGCTCCGCGACCGCACGGTCCTGGACGACCTGCAGCGCAACGTCATCTCCGGCCAGCTCTCCGAGTCGCGCGCGACCGAGCGGTACACCGCGCTGAGCGAGAACGCGCTGGACGTCCCGCGCGCCATCGCCCAGAGCAGCGACGACGCCGGGCTCACGCGGCACATCAACGCCTACGTCGCCCTCGACGAGGCGATGCTCGCCAACACGATGGAGCGACCGGTCGCCGGCGCGGCCCTGAACTTCCTCGCGCAGGGCGAGGCCCCGCCGTCGGACCTCAACGGCCGCATGGTGAGCCTGCTGCAGACCACCGACGGACTGATCGCGACCGCGCAGGAGCAGCTCGACCTGATCCCGGGCGAGCTCGAGGTGCCCGGCTACGAGGCGGACCTCGACCGTGCCCGCCTCCAGCTGCGCTACCTGAACTTCTCCGGCATCGACCCCGAGGTCGCGAGCCAGTGGAACGCGCTCTCGCAGGGCTGGGTCGAGTCCACGCAGCCGGTGCGCGACGAGTCCCGCGACGCCGCGGTCGAGTACTCGAAGGACCTCGCGGGCAGCGCGCAGACCGCCGCCCTGCTGACCGGAGCGGCGGCGTTCGGCGTCGTGCTCGTGTCGTTCCTGCTGGCGCTGCTCATCGCGCGCCGCATCGTGCAGCCGCTGGCCCGCCTGACCTCCGCGACGGCGGAGGTGCGCGACCGTCTGCCCCGCATGGTGGAGCAGATGGCGGTGCCCGGGCAGGCGCCGTCGATCGACCTCGTGCAGGTGCCCGTCGAGTCCAGCGACGAGATCGGGCGCCTCGCGGCCGCGTTCAACGAGGTGAACGAGACGACCATGGTCGTCGCGCGCGAGCAGGCCGCGCTCCGCGGCTCCATCGCGGAGATGTTCGTCAACGTGGCGCGTCGCGACCAGGTGCTCCTCAACCGCCAGCTGTCGTTCCTCGACGAGCTGGAGCGGTCCGAGGAGGACCCGAGCACGCTGTCGAACCTCTTCCGCCTGGACCACCTGGCCACGCGGATGCGGCGCAACGCCGAGTCGCTCCTCGTGCTCGCGGGCATCGACTCGGGCCGGCGCGTGCGCAACCCGATGCCGATCTCCGACGTCGTCCGCACGGCGTCGTCCGAGATCGAGCTCTACGACCGCGTCCGCCTCGACCTGGGGGTGGACCCGCACATGCTCGGCCACAACGCGCTGAGCTCCGCGCACCTGCTGGCGGAGCTGCTGGAGAACGCGACGATGTTCTCCGAGCCGCACACGCCCGTCGAGGTGTCGACGTCGCGCGACGAGCGCGGCGTCGTCGTCACCGTGCGCGACCACGGGCTCGGCATGAGCCCCGAGGAGATCGCGGACGCGAACACCAAGGTCTCCAGCCGCTCCGCGTCGGACGCCGTCGGCGCCCAGCGCCTCGGCCTCTACGTGGTCGGCCGCCTGGCCGACCGCCTCAACGCGCAGGTCCGGTACCAGGTCGGGGCGTCGGGGTCGGGCACGGAGGTCACGGTCGTGTTCCCGGCCGACCTGTTCCTGCCCGACGACGCCCTGCCGCTGCCGCAGCCGACCGACCCGCTGGAGGCGGCCACGCAGAACGCCGCCGCCGACCTCGGCGGCCAGATCGCGGAGGCGTTCGAGGAGCAGGCCTCCGGGCCGATCGGCGCGGTGCCCTTCGAGGCTCCGGAGCCCGCACCGTCGTTCGGGATCCCGGACGCGGTGGAGCCCCCCACGATGCCGACCCCGGCGGTCGCCCCGGCGGCCCCGGTGGCCCCGGTGGCCCCGGTCGCGTCGACCGCCCTCCCGGTCGAGCCGGAGCCGCCGGCCGCGGTGCCGGTCGACCTGGACGCCCTGACCGACGGCACGACGTCGATCGGCATGCCGCGCCGCCGGCGCTCCGGTGTCGGCTCCGGCGAGGCCGTGACGCGACCCGACACCGGCCCGATCGTGCTGCCGCCGCTCGCGACGCCCGAGCTGCCGGACCTGGACGAGGCGACCACCGACTCCTGGCGGCCGCCGGCCGAGGTCGAGGCCTCGGCAGGCTCGCTGCCGAGCCGGCACCGGGCGCAGCCCGAGCCGGTCGCCGAGCCGGAGCCCGTCTCCGCACCCGTCCTCGGCGTCGACCAGCGGGCGGGCCTGTTCTCGAGCTTCCGCTCGATGGGGTCGCTCGACGTCGCCGAGACCGAGAGCACGCTCCAGCTCGACGCGGTGACGGAGGACCCGGCGGCACTCCCGGACGAGCTCGCCCCGCTGGCGCCGGCCGACCCGGGGCCCGCGGCGCCGGTCCTCCCCGAGCCGGTCGCACCGGTCTCCGCCCAGGACGTCCCGTACGCGGCCGCGCCCACCCCGGCGCCCGTCGAGATGCCCTCCGAGGCGCCCGTCGAGGCGCCTGCGGCAGAGGCGTTCGCGCCCGTGCAGCCGGAGCCGTACCGGCCCGCCACCGAGGCGGCGCCGGCCGTGGCGCTGCCGACGCGGGACGTCGCCTCCGCCGCGCCGGTCGAGCCCGCGCCTCCGGTCGTGGAGCCCGTGCGGCACGAGCCCGCGCCCGTGCCCTACGCGGAGCCGGTGACGTCGTCGTTCGACCCGGTCGTCCGCGAGGTCACGGAGCCCGCTGCCGGGCCGGTCTCGGCTCCCGTCCCCGGGCCGTCGTTCGACCCCGTGACGCCGCCGTCCGCGAGCCCGTTCGCACCGACGGACTCGCTCGCGCCGGAGGAGGCGCAGGGGCAGGACGCGTTCCAGGAGCTGCCCGCGTTCGAGGACCTCATCGCCGACCTGCCGGGGCGTCGCGCCGGCCGCGAGACGCCCGCGCAGGGTGGTCGTAAGCGCGGCCTCTTCGGGCGCAAGCCCTCGGCCGACGAGCCCGTCGCCCCGGCCGCCCCGACCGCGTCGCCCTTCCCTGCCGCCACCCAGGCCGCGCCGGAGCCGGCGCGACCCGAGGTCCCGGCCTTCGGGGCGACGGCGTACGGGGCGACGCGGGACGAGGCGCCGCTGCCGGCGCCGGCCGACGAGCCGTCCGCCTCGGCCGCGACGTCGTACGGCGGCTCGGTGCTGCCGCTGCGCCCGACGGAGCCGGCGGGCTACGACCCGCTGGACCCGCACTTCGTGCCCGACACCGTCGAGGCGCGGTCGGAGTGGATGGCCTCGGCCGTCCTCTACGAGGAGATGTCCACGATGCTGCAGCGCGGCGTCTTCCAGGAAGGGAACGTGACTTCGACGAACGAGCAGACGTACCGCCCGACGACGGTCGCGGGCGAGGCCGGCGGCCTCGCGCGGCGCCAGCGGGCGGGGGAGTCGACCGCGTCGACCGAGCGGTTCACGGCCCGTATCGAGCGGGACCCGGAGCAGCTGAGGTCGCGACTGTCGGCCTTCCAGTCCGCCACGAGCCGCGGCCGGAACGACGCCGGGGCCGTCCGGGCCTCGACGCAGGCCGCCCCTACCGTGAATGATGTCCCTGGATCCGCGCCGCACCAGCGGTGACCTGCGCCTTCGGCGTATCGACGAGGAGGAAGCGTGACCCTCAGTACTGAAGCGACCAACTTCGGGTGGCTTCTCGACAACTTCGTGCGCACCGTCCCGGGCAGCCGCCACACGCTGGTGGTCTCGGCGGACGGTCTGCTCATGGCGATGTCCGACCAGCTCGACCGCACCAGCGGTGACCAGCTGGCGGCGATCGTCTCCGGCATGTCGAGCCTGACGCGCGGGGCGGCGCGCCAGCTCGACGGCGGCAACGTGCGGCAGGCCGTCATCGAGATGGACAACGGCTTCCTCTTCCTGATGAACGTCTCGAACGGGTCGGTCCTCGCGGTGGTGGCCGAGTCCTCGTGCGACATCGGGCTCATCGGCTACGAGATGGCCCTGCTCGTCTCCCGCACCGAGGCGACGCTCACCCCGCAGCTGATCTCGGAGATGCGCGGGAACCTTCCTGTGGACGGCTCGACGCGCTCCGCGCGGGTGGGATGAGGTCGCGATCATGACGCACGCATCGTTCGGTTCTCTGGGTGCGCACTCGGCAGACGGCTACGAGGCCTCGACGGTGCGTCCCTATGCGGTGACCGGTGGCCGCGTCCGATCCGCCCTGTCCGACCTGCCGCTCGAGGCGCTGGTCGAGGTGATGCCCGGCGCCGTCACGAGCGTCGGCCTCACCCCGGAGAAGCGGGCGATCCTGCAGCACGCCGCGCACACCTACGTCTCGATCGCGGAGCTCTCCGCGCTGCTGCGACTGCCCCTCGGCGTCGTCCGCATCCTGGTTGCGGACATGCAGGAGGAGGGGCACATCACCGTGCACACCTCGACCCCGGTGAACGTCCACACGGGTCACGGCAGTTCCCACTCGGGCCTGTCTCTGAGCGTCTTGGAGAGTGTTCTCAATGGCATTTCCGCCCTCTGACAGCCCGGCGCCCGGAGCCTCCGGAGGCATGTCCCCGGCGTGGGCTCCGGTGTCCCCGGCCCTCGGCGCCGTGAGCGCGCCGGTGGCCGGTGGCGCGCCGGCGGCGGTCGGCGCCCCGCAGCGGCAGAGCGTGCTGGGCGGCGGCCCGTCCGCCGCCCAGGAC
>NZ_JBHXAW010000207.1:0-8295 GCF_042726645.1 Isoptericola sp. NPDC060257 | reverse complement strand
TCCTCCGGTCGTGCCCGCCGTGCGCGACCGGAGGACGGGAGGCACTACCTCGTCGCGCGGGCCACGGCGCGCGCGACGTGCTCGCGCGTGGCCGCGAACGCCGCCGCCATCTCGCGCGCCTGGCCCGGGTACTCCGCGTGACCGGCGGAGTGCACCGTCAGCTCCAGCTCCGCCCCGGTCCCGGCGCGCTCGGCGGCGGAGACGCCGGCCGCCACGCCGAACTGCCCGGGCGGTGGCACGTGCGCGTCCCACAGGGCGCACTCCACGCGGGTCGGCACCCGCAGGTACGTCGCCGCGACGGACGCGTCGGTGAGCGCGAGGACCGCGCGGGCCTCCGGGTGCTCCGCCACGTACGCCCGCTGCGCCTCGCCGCTGCCGGTGCACGGCACGGCGAGGCGCTCGTCGTACTGGCCGAAGCTCGGCACCTCCAGCGTGGCGCCCACGAACCGGTCGTCCCACGGCACGGCCAGCGCGCCGACGCCGCCGCCGAAGCTGGTCCCCGCGTAGTACAGGGGAAGGTCGGCGGGCACGCCCGGGACGTCGGTCAGCGCCTCCTGCAGGGCGGTCGCGGCGTGCCACAGGTCGACGGCGCAGCGGCCGAGCACGTACGTCTCGACGTCCTCGATCCCGGCGAGCACGTGCGCGGTGCTCACGTCCGGCGCCCCGACCCCGGCGTTGAGCGTCCCGAGCCCTCGCGCGACGGGGAAGATCACCGCCGCGTCGTGCGGCACCCGCTCGAACGACGGCGCCTCGCGCCCGCCGTACCCGTGGCCGTGCACGATCCCCACCCGGACCGGGCCGTCCACGGGCAGCGCCAGCCACGCGCGCAGGCGCAGGCCGCCGTCGGCGGTGAACGTCACCACGGAGATCTCGTGCGCTCCCCGGCGGCCCGCCGGCTCGGCCACGACGTCGGCGGGGACCCCGCGCGCCGCGGCGTGCCACGACCGCCACAGGTCGGCGAAGCCCTCCGGCTCGGCGGCGGGCGGCACGGCCCGCAGGCCGGCCTCGTCGTACCCGTAGGTGCCGTCGATCGGGCTGTCCGGGAACCAGGCGTCGTAGGGGGCGGGCAGGGTCACGGGAGCTCCAGGTTCTCGAGGTCCGGGGGAACGGGCGGCACGCTGCGTGACAGACTGTGCCGCGGGTCGAAAGGGGAGCGGGTGCTCGTCGCAGAACGCAGGTCGCGGATCGTGGCCGAGGTGCGCCGCCGGGGCGCCGCGAGCGTCACGGAGCTGGCGCAGGAGCTGGGCGTCAGCGCGATGACGGTGCGCCGGGACATCGAGGCGCTCGCGGACGCGGGCGAGCTCGACCGGGTGCGCGGCGGTGCGACGACGCGCGGGGACGCCGGCGCCGTGCAGGAGCACGGGTTCGCGTCGCGGGTGCAGCAGCAGGTCGGGGCCAAGCGGGCCATCGCCCGCCGCGCCGCGCAGCGCGTGGAGCCCGGCATGGCCGTGGGGCTCTCGGGCGGCACGACGGCGTGGGTGCTCGCCCAGGAGCTGCGCGCCGTCCCCGACCTCACGGTGGTGACGAACTCGCTGCCCGTGGCGGAGGTGTTCCGCCGCCCCGACCGCGCCGACGAGCCGTACACGCAGTCCGTGGTGCTCACCGGCGGGGTCCGCACGCCGTCCGACGCGCTCGTGGGCCCGGTGGCGGTGCGCTCGCTGGAGCACCTGCACCTCGACGTCGCGTTCCTCGGCGTGCACGGCGTCGACCTGCACGCGGGCCTCACGACGCCCAACCTGCTGGAGGCGGAGACCGACCGCGCGCTGCTGGCCGCGGGCCAGGACGCCGTCGTGCTCGCCGACCACACCAAGTGGGGCGTCGTCGGGCTGACCACGATCGTCGACCTGCACGAGGTGGAGCACCTGGTCACGGACGACGGGCTGGAGGACGACGCGCGCGAGCTGCTCGAGGCGCACGTCGGCGAGCTCTGGGTGGTGCCGGTCGACGCGGACTGAACCGAGGCCCCGTGTCGGCGGGCGCCACTACCGTCTGCGCCATGCCTCCTGGAGCAGCGTCGCCCGCCGGCGCGTCCCCGCTGACCAACCGCGTCGGTCAGGTCTTCGTGGCTGTCCGTGACATGCCCGCGGCGATCACCTGGTACAGCCGGCTGCTCGGCCTGCCGCCGGGCGAACCGACGCACGAGGGCACCATCCACGACCTGCCCGCCGTCGGCGAGGTGGGCCTGGCGCTCGACGCGAACCGGCCCGACTTCACCGCGGACGGTCCTCCACGGTTCTTCTGGTGGGTGGAGGACCTGGTGGCCGTCCGGGCGCACCTCGACGCGCTCGACGTCGAGGTCGTGGGAGAGGTGCAGGACATCGGCACCGTCTCGATCCTGCAGTTCCGCGACCCGGACGGAAACCTGCTCATGGCCTGCGCGCGCCACTGACGCTCAGCGTGCGGTGCTCGCGCGCGGCACGACGCGCGCGTCCACGACCACGTGCTGCACGGGCAGGTTGGCGCCCGGCGGGGTCGCGATCTGCCGCTCCAGCTCGCTCAGCGCGCGCTCGACGAGGGCCTCCTTGTCCGGCGAGACCGACGTGAGCGACGGCGTCGCGAACTGCGCGCCGCGGACGTCGTCGATCCCCACGACCGCGACGTCGTCGGGGACGCGCCGCCCCGCCTCGTGCAGGGCGGGCAGCGCTCCGAACGCGACGGAGTCGTTGGAGCAGACGATGCCGTCGAGCTCGACGCCGCGGGCCAGCAGGTCGCGGACGGCGCGCCGCCCCTCGGCAGGCGTGAACGACTCGACCTGTGCCACCAGGTCCGGGTCGTCCGCGATGCCGAGCGCGGCCACGGCCTCGCGATAGCCGGCGTACCGGCGGTCGGCGGCGTCGGACGGGCGCGCGTCCCGCGGCCCGACGAACGCGACCCGCCGGCACCCGACGGACGCCAGGTGCGCGGTGGCCGCGTACGACGCCGCCCGGTTGTCGATCGTCACGTGCGTGAACGGGCTGACGAGGATGTGCTCGCCGAGCAGCACCAGCGGCCCGGGGGAGGTGCGCCGCGTCAGGTCGGCGACGGACAGCGCGCGCGGGATGTGGATGAGCCCGTCGGTCGGGGGCAGCCCGATGCCGTTGGCGACGTCCACCTCGCGCTCGTGGTCGCCGGCGGTCTGCTGGATGAGGATCGACAGCCCGCGCTCGTCCGCGCGCCGCACCAGCAGCGCCGTGAGCTCGGCGAAGTACGGCTCCTCGAGGTCCGGCACGGCGAGCGCCACGATGCCGGTGCGCTCCTTCCTGTGCACGGCGGTCAGCGTAGCCCGGTCCGCCGTCCGGGACACCGTCGCGCTGCCGCGCGGGGCGCGGGTGAGTCCGGCGTGCGGCACGCTCACTCCTGCACGCGCAGCGCGACCACGCGGGCCTGCGCCGAGCCGTTCGTGGCACCGACGACGAGGCGCGCGGCAGCCAGGGGGCCGAGGTCGGCGGGCAGCGGGTGCGTGCGCAGGCGCCACCGGTTGTCGGTCTCGGCGGCGACGGTCACCCAGGCGTCGCCGGTCTCGGGTGCGCCGGCCGGCAGCACCTCGACGCGGTAGTCCTTGACCAGGGTCGGCATGATCTCGTCGGGCGTGCGGTGGTGGTGCAGCGTGTTGAGCTCGACGTCGAGGTCGTCGTCGAAGACCAGGCGCACCTCGCGCCCGGTGACGGGCTCGTCCCAGTCGAGGCGCAGCCACTCGTCGCGGCCGGCGACCATCGGCGACGACGCCCACAGGTGCGGGCCGCCATGGTTGCGGTGGTAGCCGCTCGTCGCGCGCTCGGGGGCCAGCGCTCGGGTGTCCGGGCCGGCGCGGAACACGACGGACCGCCCGCGCAGCGGCTTGGTGGGCCACTGGACCAGCAGCTCCTCGGAGCTGATCTGCACGTTCTGGTCGTCGTTGTCGACGCGGTGCACGAGCGTGAGCACGCCCGCCGGCAGCGGGGACGTGAGGCGGACCGCGACGTCCGGGTTGGCGCGCAGCACGACGACGGCGTTCTGCGGGGTGTCGGGGGCGAACGGCACGTGCGCGGTGACCCAGCGCTCGTCGCCCGCGGGCACGACGACGTCGGTCTTGGTCTCCAGGTGCGCGGGCACCACGTTCTGCGGCTTGCCGGTGGAGAACACCTCGACCGAGAGCGTCGTGTCGCGGCGGGCGGAGACGAGCAGCTCGACCGTGTCGAGGCGCGGGTCCACGGGCAGCACGATGCCGAGGTCGACGTCGAGGTCGTAGACGTCGTACGTGTCGTAGGGGTCGCCGTCGCTGGGCTCGGCGACGGGCGCGGCGATCCGCGTCGTCGTGCTGGACGCGGTGACCCGGGCGCGGCGCGCGACGTCGTGCGGGTCGGTGTTCGCGATGCCGACGGCGGGCGCGTCCCAGCGCAGCAGCGTCTGGCGCAGCTCGTCGAGGTGGTCGGTGTAGATGCCGCGCGGGGTGGTGCCGTGCTCCACGCACAGCGCGGCCGCGGTGCCTGCGGCCTGGCCCATCGCGCCGCACGTCGCCATGACGCGCGCGGCGCCGAACGCGATGTGCGTGGCCGAGACGTCGCGACCCGCGAACAGCATGTTCTCCACGTTCACCGAGTACAGCGAGCGGTAGGGGATCTCGAAGACGCCGTCGGAGAACCGCTGCAGCGCGCCCGCGCCCTCCGCGTACATGCCCTGGGCCGGGTGCAGGTCGATGGACCAGCCGCCGAACGCGACGCCGTCGTCGAACACCGTCTGGTCGACGACGTCGCCCTGGTGCAGCGTGTAGTCGCCGATCAGGCGGCGGTACTCGCGCTTGCCGGGCACGTTGCCGATCCACTCGAGCGTGAGGTTGTCGGCGTCGAACTTCCCGGAGTTCTTGATGTAGTCCCAGATGCCGAGGATGACGCCGCGCAGCTCGTCGCGGATGCGCTCGTTGTCGTCGACGATGTCGAGCTCGCCGCCCCACTCGATCCACCAGTAGTGCGCGCCGGAGTCGCCGCTGCGGATGACGCGGTTCATCGGGATCGGCGTGGTGGTGATGTCGATCGCGCTCTCCGGCGCGACGTACTTCACCGGGTGCCCGAGGTCCTTCGTGTAGAAGAGCAGCGTGGAGCCGAGGAACTCGCGCACCGGCTCCGGCGGCGCCCACTCCTCGCCGAACTCGGCCTGCGACTCCTTGCCGAGCCGGTAGCGCGCGCCGGCCAGGTGGCCGACCAGGCCGTCGCCCGTGCAGTCGAGGAACACCGGCGCGACGAACGTCGTGAGGATCTCCGCGCCCATCGTCCAGCCGGTGACGGACTCGATGCGGCGGGCGTCGTCGGGGCCGGTCGCGACGACCTCGCGCACGTCCGTGTTGAGGAACAGCCGCAGGTTCTCCTCGCGGCGGACGGTGTCGAGCACGACGTCGTCCCAGTAGACCGGGTTGCCCTCGGGGTTGCGGTACTGGTTCTCCACGTACATCTCGCCGACGATCCCGGTCTCCCGGGCCCAGCGCTGGTTGCCGTGCGCGGTGGCGCCGCACACCCACACCCGCACCTCGGAGGAGGAGTTGCCGCCCAGCACGGGCCGGTTGTTCACCAGCACCACCTGGCGGCCCAGCCGCGCGGCGGCGACCGCCGCGCTGACGCCGGCGAGCCCTCCTCCGACGACGACGACGTCCGCCTCGACGGTCTGCGTGCGCATGATCTCTCAGTCCTCGATCCGGTGGTTGTGCTGGTCGAACGTGGTGGTTCTGGTGGTGCGGGGCGGGTGTGCGGCGCCGGTCGCGGGCGTCAGCCGGCGGCCAGCACCTCGACCTCGAAGACCCGGGCGACGTCCGTCTCGGACGCCGACGGGTCGGTGACGACCAGGCGGACCTGGTCGGCGGTGACGCCGGGGGTGGCGACGGTGACCGTCCCGGAGGTGTTGCCGGTGACCGCGCCGACCTCGACCCAGCCGGCCGCGGTGTGCAGCTCGACCGTGAAGTCGCGCAGCACGGCCGACGCCGGGTCCACGGCGGCGCGGTAGCCGCTGTGCACCCGGACCGATGCCACCGGGGCGGCGTCGTCCCAGGCGACGGTGAGGGTGGGCGTGGCGTCGTCCGCGGAGGAGACCCAGCGGCTGTCGTCGGTGAGCAGGCCGTCGACGGCCTTCGCGCCGCCCGTGTCCGCGCGGAGCGCGGACGACGCGGTGACGGTGCCGCCGAGCGCCAGGTTGCCGGTGGGCTCGGGGGTGCCGGGGTCGTCGCCCCGCACCCCCGCGACCACGTCCTCGAGCGGGCTGCCGGCGAGGGGCGTGCCGGTGCGCGGCACCCGGGCGTGGAACAGCGTGCCCGACGTCGGCCCCGACTCGGCGGCGCTCACGTACAGCACGTCGGTGCCTGCGGACGCTCCGGTGTGGATCGTGCGGGCGGCGAGGCGCTGCTGGCCCGGCTGCACGTCGCCCAGCCCGGCGAACCGCCAGTCCCCGCCGTCGTCCCCGCGCTCCGCGCGGACCACCTGCGTGCGGACCTGGCCGTCGACCGTGCCCTGCACGACCGCGTACGCGCGGGTGACCCCCGCCGCGGACGTGGCGTCCAGCGCGGCGACGGTGTCGACGCCGGTGCCCAGCGACTCGGCGTCGATCACCGTCTCGCGCTGCCACGCCGTGCCGTCGAAGCGCGCGAACCGCACGTCGAAGCGGTCCGCCGTGCCGTCGGCCTTCGCGCCCGCGTACCGGTAGACGACACCGGCGAGCTCGTCGCCGGTGACCGCCAGCTTGGCGGTCTGCACGGTCGGGGCGTCGGTCGTCAGGGACTCGCCCTCCGCGAACGGCTGGTAGACCACGGCGCCGCCCGCGGACGGGGCGATCGGCGTGGTCAGCGCGGCGCCGGCGGCGTCGTGCCAGGAGTCGTCCGCCGGGTCGTAGACCGCGTACGAGCCGAGGTGGCGGTACGGGCCGGCGGCCCAGCGGTGCCACTCCCACAGCACGTGCAGGCGGCCGTCCGTCCCGACCTCCAGGTCGTCCGGGTAGACCGACGCGCCCACGCCCGAGGCGAAGACCGCCACCCGCGACCAGGTGCTCGTCGCCGTGTCGAAGCGGTACAGGCGCCCGTCTCGGACGGTGGCCTCGTCGCGGCCGCCGCGCACCATGACGTACGCGTCGCCGTCGGCCCCGCGCGCCGTGACCGGGTAGGTCATCGGCACGCCCTGGTCGGGCAGGTCGGCGCTCGCGTCGACGAGCGACGTGACGTCGCCGGGCGTCGTCGAGCGGTAGTACTGCCACGGCACGTGGTGCATCGACACGAACGCGTGGATCGTGCCCTCGCCGTCCACGACGATCGACGGCTGGTCGTGCCCGCTGTCGTCGAGGAAGGTCGCGCACGACCCGTCGCCGGCGCGCAGGCAGCCGACGGTCCACGCGCCGTCCGCACCCTTCGCCGCGACGTGCACCTCGTGGCGCGAGGCCTCTGCGGCGGGGGCGTCGAACGCCATGTACGTGACGCCGTCCACGACGTCGAGCGGCGTCCACCAGCCCGCGTTGTTCGAGCGGTCCACCGGGTAGGGGAGCTGCTCGATCGTCTCGGCGTGCTTCGCCTGCCCGGTCGGCCCGGACGGCGCCGCCGACGCCGCGCCGCCGAGCGACGTCCCGGCCGCCAGCGCGAGCGCCGCCGACGCGAGGGCGACCCCGCGCGCGGCCCGGCGCGCCATCAGCCGACCAGCTTCTGCGCTGCCTCGCCGGCCTTCTGCATGGCCGCCTTGGCGTCCGTCTTGCCGACCAGCACGGCCTGCACCTGCTCGGCGACGACCGTCTCGATCTGCGAGTACGCGGTGAACTTCCAGAACGGGTTGCTCGTCGACGTGGCGGTGATGCGGTCGTTGAACAGGGAGCCGAACGTGTCGGCGGCGACGACGTCGGACTGCTGCGCCTCGGTCGTCACCGGCGGCAGGCCGCGCACCTCGTAGTCGGCCAGCACGGTGTCGAGGTCCGACGTCGCGAACTGGGCGAAGTCGGCGGCGGTCGCGGCGCCCTCGCCGTCGACGACGGCGATCGCGCCGCCCCAGACCAGCGCGCGCGGGGTCTCGCCGTCCTCGAGCACGGGGCGCGAGAGCGGCACGAGCTTGCTGCCGAGGTCCTTGTCGGGCGACTCCTCCTGCACGGCGTTGCGGCCCACGGGGGCGTCGTCGTAGATCGCCGCGCGGCCCTGCGCGAACAAGGAGCGGGCGTCGAAGCGGTCGACGTCGGCGGCGATGAGCTTCTGGTCGTACAGCGACTTGTACCAGGTCACGGCCTCGACGGACGCGTCGTCGCCGATGGTCACGGTGTCGCCGTCGACCAGCGGGCTGCCGAACGTCTCCATCCAGATGAGGATGTCCTTGAGCTGCGCGGCCTTGG
>NZ_JBHXAW010000206.1:0-8299 GCF_042726645.1 Isoptericola sp. NPDC060257 | reverse complement strand
TCGTGGCACCGTTCCGACGCGGAACGGGGCCACGAGCCCACCCACGACGACGCTGGACCGATCGACCAGGTCGGGGATGATGAGCGCATGACGGACACGCCGGAGACGGACCTGCCCGAGTCGGCCCTGCCGGGCGCGGAGCTGCCGGACCTCCCGCCGCGCCTCGCGCTGGCCTGGGGCGTGGCCGAGCGGCCGGAGCGCGTGCCCCGCCGCGAGCTGAGCATCGAGCGCATCGTCGAGGCCGCCGTCGAGATCGCGGACGCCGAGGGCCTCGCCGGCGTCTCCATGGCGCGCGTCGCCAAGAGCCTCGGCTTCACCACGATGTCGCTGTACCGGTACGTCACCAGCAAGGACGACCTGCTGCTGCTCATGCAGGAGGTGGTGCTCGACCTCGAGTTCCCGCCGCCGCACGACCCGGCGGACTGGCGGTCCGAGCTGCGCGAGTGGGCCCTGTTCACGTTCGAGCTGTTCCGCCGCCACTCGTGGGTGCTCGACGTCCCGGTCACGGGCGCCCCGGTCACGCCCGCCAGCCTGCGTGCCCTCGACGCGGGGCTGCGCGCCCTGCGCTCCACCCCGCTCGACGACGGGGAGAAGATCGCGACGATCCTGCTGCTCAACGGCTACACGCGGAACGCGGCGCTGCTCGACCGCGACCTGGCGCAGGCGAACACCGCGGGCACCGACACGGCGGCGTCCGTGGGCCCGGAGCTCGCGGACACGCTGCGCGCTCTCGTCGACGAGGTCCGGTTCCCGTACCTGCGCCCCATCGTCGAGCGCGGCACCTACGCCGCGTACGGGACGAGCACCTTCGACGACGAGGAGGACGTCGGGTGGGGGCTCGAGCGCACGCTCGACGGCGTCGCGGCCTACGTCGCCGCGCGCGAGGCGGCCGGCGCGTCCGCCGCGGAGACGTCGCCCGGCACCGTCCCGCAGGAGGAGGGCGTGGCCGAGGCGCTCGCCGTCGCGCAGCGCTACGCCTCCGACCCCAAGGTCAAGAAGGCGGCGGGCAGGCGCAAGGACGTCGAGCGCCGGCTCCGCGAGGAGCAGAAGAAGGTGCGCGATCGGGAGAAGGCGCTGCGCGAGGCCCGCAAGGCGGAGGCGGAGGCCGTGCGGGCGGCGCAGGAGAAGGCCGACCGCGGCTGATCTCCGCGCGGTCGATCCATCGCGGGGAACGACCCCTTCCGGCGACGGATCGCCCGTCCGACGGGGCGGGCGGGGCGGCGGCGGCGTGGACGCGTCGGCACCCCGCGGGCTCCGATGGCAGAATCGGCGCGTGCCAGCCCAGACCCGGAACGCCCCGACCCCGGACGGCGGCGCGGACGTCGCGCCCACCCGTGACGAGGCGGAGAGCGCGGCCAGGCGCGCGGCCGACGAGGCCCGCGCGGCCGTCGTCTCCGCGCTGCGGACGGTGATCGCGGGCGACGTCGACTCCTCCTCCCGGCGGCGCGCGGAGTACTCCACCGACGCCTCGAACTACCGCGTCGTGCCCGACGTCGTCGCCTTCCCGCGCAGCTCGCGCGACGTGGCCCGCGGCCTGGAGGTGCTGCGCGAGCTGAAGATCCCGGTGACGGCGCGCGGCGCCGGCACGTCGGTGGCCGGCAACGCGGTCGGCACGGGCGCGGTGCTCGACTTCTCCCGGCACCTGAACCAGGTGGTCTCCGTCGACCCGGAGGCGGGGACGGCCGTCGTCGAGCCCGGCACCGTGATGTCGACCCTGCAGCGCGCGGGCGCCGCCCACGGCCTGCGCTTCGGCCCGGACCCGTCCACGCAGAACCGCGCGACGCTCGGCGGGATGATCGGCAACAACGCGTGCGGCCCGCACGCCGTGGCCTACGGCCGTACCGCCGACAACGTGGTGGAGCTCGACGTCGTCGACGGGCGCGGCCGGCGCTTCACCGCGGGCCGCGGCGACGCGACGTTCGCCGCCGTGCCGGGCCTGGCGGAGCTCGTGCGGGAGAACCTCGCGCTGATCCGCACCCAGTTCGGCCGGTTCGGGCGCCAGGTGTCCGGGTACTCGCTGGAGCACCTGCTGCCGGAGAACGGCTCCGACCTCGCCAAGGCGCTGGTGGGCACCGAGGGCACGCTGGTCACGGTGCTGGGCGCCACGCTGCGGATGGTGCCCGTGCCGACCGCGCCGACGCTCGTCGTGCTCGGCTACCCGGACATGCCCGCGGCGGCCGACGACGTCCCGCACCTGCTCGGCCACAAGCCGCTCGCGATCGAGGGCCTCGACGCGCGCCTGGTCGACGTCGTGCGCAAGGCCAAGGGCGAGGCGTCCGTGCCGGCCCTGCCCGAGGGCGCGGGCTGGCTGATGATCGAGGTCGGCGGCGCGAGCCAGGACGAGGCGAGCGCGCGGGCCGAGGCGATCGTGACGTCGTCGTCCGCCCTGTCGTCGCTGGTGCTGCCCGCCGGGCCGGACGCCACCAAGATGTGGCAGATCCGCGCCGACGGCGCGGGGCTGGCGGGCCGCACGCCCGCGGGGGAGCAGGCGTGGCCGGGCTGGGAGGACTCCGCGGTCCCGCCCGAGCGCCTGGGCGCGTACCTGCGCGACCTCGAGGACCTCATGGCGCGCTACGGCGTCGACGGCCTGCCCTACGGGCACTTCGGCGACGGCTGCGTGCACCTGCGCATCGACATCCCGATGGAGACGTCGGGCTCCGTGCTGCGCACGTTCATGACCGACGCCGCGCGGCTGGTGGCGTACCACGGCGGCTCGCTGTCGGGGGAGCACGGCGACGGCCGCGCCCGCTCCGAGCTGCTGCCGCTGATGTACACGCCCGAGGCGATCCGGCTCATGGAGCGGTTCAAGGCGCTGTTCGACCCGGACGACCTGCTCAACCCGGGCGTCGTCGTGCGTCCGGCGGCGGTCGACGCCGACCTGCGCCGCCCCGCGGCGAAGGCCGTGCTCTCGACGCTGCCGGTGGGGGACCGGGGGATGGCGGGCTCGGGCCCGCTGCACGGCATCGCGAAGAAGGCCGGCCACACCGGGTTCTCGTTCGCGCACGACCACCACGACCTCACGACCGCCGTGCACCGCTGCGTCGGCGTGGGCAAGTGCCGCGCCGACAACCATGCCTCCGGCGGGTTCATGTGCCCCAGCTACCAGGCGACGAAGGACGAGAAGGACGTCACCCGCGGGCGGGCGCGCGTGCTGCAGGAGGCCGTCAACGGCACCCTCGTGGGCGGCCTCACGGCGCCCGAGGTGCGTGAGTCGCTCGACCTCTGCCTGAGCTGCAAGGCGTGCTCGTCCGACTGCCCGGCGGGCGTCGACATGGCCCAGTACAAGTCCGAGGTGCTGCACCGTACGTACAAGGGGAAGCTGCGCCCCGTGGACCACTACGCCCTCGGCTGGCTGCCCCGCTGGGCGCGCCTGGCCGGCGGGATGCCGCGGTTCGTCAACAAGGTGCTGGGCGTGCCGTGGATCGCCAAGGCGGTGCTGTGGGCGGGCGGCATGGACACGCGGCGGCAGGTGCCGCAGTTCGCGGAGATCCCGTTCCGCACCTGGTGGAAGCGCGGCTGGGCATCGCACGGCGTGCCCGGCCTGGGGGCCGGCCAGACGCCGCACGACCGCCCCACGGGAGCGCGCCCGAAGGTCGTGCTCTGGGCGGACTCGTTCAGCGACGCCCTCGCGCCGTCCGTCCCGCAGGCGGCGGTGAAGGTGCTCACCGCGGCGGGGTACGACGTCGTCGTGCCCGACCAGCAGGCGTGCTGCGGGCTCACCTGGATCTCGACCGGCCAGCTCGACGGCGCCCGGCGCAGGCTGTCGCAGCTGCTGTCCGTCCTCGGGCCGTACGCCGTCAACGGCATCCCGATCCTCGGTCTGGAGCCGTCGTGCACCGCGGTGCTGCGCTCGGACCTGCTGGACCTCTTCCCCGACGACCCGCGCGCCCAGGCCGTCGCGGACGCGACCCGCACCCTGGCGGAGCTGCTCACGTCGCCGGAGACCTCGCCGGCGGCCGGGTCGGGCTGGGAGATGCCCGACCTGTCCGACCTCACCGCCGTGGTGCAGCCGCACTGCCACCAGCACTCCGTGATGGGCTTCGACGCCGACGAGGCGCTGCTGCGCGCCGCGGGCGCCGACATCAAGGTCCTGGCCGGCTGCTGCGGCCTCGCCGGCAACTTCGGCATGCAGAAGGGCCACTACGACGTGTCCGTCGCCGTGGCGGAGAACGCGCTGCTGCCGGCGCTGCGCGAGGCCGCGCCGGGCACCGAGTACGTGGCCGACGGCTTTTCCTGCCGCACCCAGGCCGTGCAGCTCGAGGGCACCCAGGGCAAGGCGCTCGTGGAGGTCATCGCCGAGCGCCTCTGACCCGCGGCCCCGGCCTGCCCACGACGATCAGGGGCGGCGGACGAGGGCGAGGACGCCGGAGCGCGCGGGCTCGGGGAGCTCCGGGACGAGGACGACGAGCGACTCGAGCAGCAGCCGCTCGAGCTCGCCGCGCGGGATGCCGCTGCCGCCCAGCCAGGCGGCGGTGACGTTCTCGACCAGCGCCACCCACCCGCCGGCCAGGAGCTGCAGCCGGTTGCTGGGCGTGAAGCCGATGACGCCGGCCGTCGTCGTCATGCGCGCCACGAGCGCGGTCCGCACGCGCTGCAGGGCGTCCTCGGTGGCGTCGTCGCCCGCGAGAGCACCGCGCCAGATGTCCTCCCAGACGCGCCGGTGCGAAGTGACCGAGCCCAGGAACAGCGACATCGCGTGCGCCGGGCGGTCGGCGAGGGGACGATCGTCGGGTGCCAGCAGCGTCTGCTCCAGGTCGGACACCGCCTCGAGGGCGACCGTGCGGCGCAGCGCCGTCGTGGATCCGAAGTAGTGGAAGACGAGCGCCTTCGACGCCCCCGCGCGGGCGGCCGCCGTCGCCGGCGTCAGCGCGTCCAGCCCCGCGGCCTCCGCCTCGGCGACGGCCGCCTCGAGGAGCTGGCGACGCCGGTCCGACGGCTCGTGGCGCGTGCGGGGGCGCGGGGTGGCGGTGGTCATGGGCACAGTTGTACGGCGTTATTGACCGCCAGTCAACACCGGTCGTAGAGTTGTTGATCGCAAGTCAACAGTGTGTCGGGGGACGGGGAGCAGGGTGCAGATCACGCTGAGCGGGGTGCGGGTCGAGGGGCGTCGCGACCCGATGCTGGAGGCCACGGACCTCGCCTGGTCGACGGGGGAGTGCCTGCTCGTCGCGGGCGAGCCGGGGCACGGCCACACCGCCCTCGCCCTCGTCGCGACCGGGCGGTTCGTCCCGTCGTCCGGCACGGTGCGCCTCGACGGCGCCGTCGTGCCGCCGCCCGCGCTGCGCGCGCGCACCGCCGTCGTCGACGTGCCCGGCATCAGCGAGCCCGACGACGCCCTGTCCCTCGCCGACGTCGTCGCCGAGGGCCTGGCCCTCGCCGGGCGCCGGTCGCTGCCGCGCGACGTGGCGCGGTGGCTCGAGGAGCGCGCCCTCACCGAGGACCGCGGGCGTCGGGTGGACCAGCTGCCGGGCGTCGTGCGCACCGCCGTCCTCGCGGCGCTGGCGGCCGAGAACCCGGACGTCCGGTTCGTCGTGCTGACCCTGCCCGACCGGCACGGCGGCGAGCCGTCCGGCTGGTGGGAGACGGCGCGCACGCTCGCCGCGTCCGGGCTCGGCGTGCTCGTGCAGTGCACGCGGTCGTCCGCCCGCGACCTGGGCGTCGACCTGCCGCCCGCGCGCGGCGCCACCCTGCACGAGCCGCCGCAGGTCGTGCGGCGCGAGACCCCCGGCGCGCCCGTGGAGGAGCCCGGCGCGACCGCCGTCCTCCCCGCCGTCGGGCCGGTCGCCGAGCCGCAGGCCGAGCCCGAGCCGCAGGCCGAGGCCGCCGCCGAGGGCGGCCCCGCCGTCGAGCCCGAGGTCGAGGACGAGCTGGAGCCGTCCCCCGACCCCGACGCCCGCGCGGAGGAGGAGCTCGACGACCCGCTCGACGCCGCGGCCCCCGACGACTCCCCGATCGACGACTCCCCGGTCGACGACTCCCCGATCGACGACACCCCGATCCACGACAGCATGGCCGCGACACCGGCCGACGACCCGCAGGAGGAGGCCCGATGACCGCGGTCCGGCTCGCTCTCTCGGAGCTCAGGCGGCTCGCCGCCGGGCGCCTGCCGAAGCTCGCCATCCTCGCGATGGCGCTCATCCCCACGCTGTACGCGGGGCTGTACCTGTTCGCCAACCACGACCCGTACGGGCAGCTCGAGCAGGTCCCGGCCGCCGTCGTCGTGCAGGACGAGGGCACCACGACCAAGGACGCCGAGACCGGCGAGACGACCGAGCGCGACTTCGGTCGCGACGTGGCGGACCAGCTGCTCGACGACGGTGGGTTCGGCTGGGTCGAGACGTCCCAGGCGGACGCCGAGGCGGGGGTCCGCTCCGGCCGGTACGACGCGGCCCTGATCATCGGGCCGACGTTCTCCGCCGACCTCGCGTCGGCCGGGGAGTTCGAGCCGCAGCAGGCCAGCCTCACGCTCATCACGAACGACGCGAACAACTACCTCGCCGGCACCATCTCGGACACGATCGTGGGCAAGGTGCGCGACTCGATCGCGGAGGAGGTCGGCACGGAGGCGGCCGACACGTTCCTGCGCGGCTTCGCGTCCATCCACACCAACCTCGCGGACGCGGTGGACGGCGCGAAGCAGCTGCTCACGGGCGCCACGTCGCTCGACGACGGCCTCGCGGACGCGGACGACGGCGCGCACACGCTCGCCGACGGCGCGGCGCAGGCGGCCGCCGGCGCCGCCACCCTGGACGGCAAGGTCGGCACGCTGGCGTCCGCCGTCGGGCAGCTCGACGACGGCGCGGGACAGCTCGCGACCGGCCTCGGGACGCTGCAGGACAGGACGGCCGACCTGCCGGCCCAGACCCAGAAGCTCGCCGACGGCGCCGCCCAGGTGGCCGACGGCAACGCCCAGGTGGCGCAGTACGGGCAGGAGGCCGCCGAGGCGGCCGGGCAGGTGCTGCCGACCCTCGACGGCGCGCGCTCCGACGCGGCGGACGCCCTCGACCAGGGGCGCGCGGACCTCGACCAGCAGCTCGCCGACCTGTGCGCGCAGGTGCCGGACGACGCCGCCGACCTCGCCGCGCAGTGCGCCGACCTGCGCACGCAGGCGCTCGACCGCCTCGACGCCACGCGCGCCGACGTCGACGGCGCCCTCGACGCGCAGCGGAAGGACGTGCGGTCGGCCGTGACGACGGTCGAGGGCGCGTCCGAGAAGCTCGACCAGCTCGCGGACGGCTCCCGGCGGGTGGCCGACGGCGCCGCCACCCTGGCGGGCGCGACGCCGCAGCTCACCGCCGGCATCGCGTCGGCGGCGGACGGCGCCGACCGGCTCGCCGACGGCACGGGCCAGCTCGCCGCCGCCACGCCCGCGCTCGTCGACGGCGTGCATCGGCTCGCGGACGGCACCGGCCAGGTGTCCGACGGGGCCGCGGAGCTGGCCTCGGGCACGACGAGGCTCGCGGACGGCTCCGGGGAGCTGAAGAGCGGGATCGCCGAGCTGCGCGACGGGCTCGCCGAGGGCCTGGGCCAGATCCCCGACGTGGACGACCAGACGCGCGAGGACACGGCGTCGACGATCGGCAACCCGCTGGAGGTGCGCAACGACGCCCTGTCGTCGGCGGGCACGTACGGCGCGGGCCTCGCGCCGTTCTTCCTGTCGCTGGCCACGTGGATCGGCGCGTACGTGCTGTTCCTGCTGGTGCGGCCGCTGTCCACCCGGGCGCTCGCGGCGGGCCGGTCGGGGCTCGCGACGGCGCTGGGCGGCTGGGCCACGCCGGCCGCGATCGGCGTCGTGCAGGTGGCGGCGATGTTCGCCGTGACGAAGTTCGCGCTGGACATCCAACCGTCCTACGGGCTGTTCACGGCGCTGTTCCTCGTGCTGGTGTCGGGCACGTTCGTGGCGGTCCTCCAGGCGCTCAACGTCTGGCTGGGCGCGGCGGGCCAGTTCCTGGGGCTGGTGCTGATGCTGGTGCAGCTCGTCACCGCGGGCGGCACGTTCCCGTGGCAGACGATCCCGCAGCCGCTCAAGGCGATGCACCAGTTCATGCCGATGACCTACGCCGTCGAGGGCCTGCGCCAGCTCCTGTACGGCGGCAACCTCGCGACCGTCACGCGCGACGTCACCGTGCTGCTCGGCGTTCTCGTCGTCGCGCTGGGCCTCACGACCCTCGCCGCCCGCAGGCAGCGCGTGTGGACCGTGACCAAGCTGCAGCCCGAGCTCGTCCTGTAGCGCTCGTCCTGATCCTGCCGAACAGGCGGTTGACACCGTGATCGCGACCCCGAGCACGCGATCACGGTG
>NZ_JBHXAW010000205.1:0-8303 GCF_042726645.1 Isoptericola sp. NPDC060257 | reverse complement strand
GACTTGATCCTCGAACGGCCCGTGTGAGGATCAAGTCAGCACGCTCGATTCCTTCTGCGGTCAGGGGAGCACGAGCATCCGGGCCGGCGGCGCGCCCTCGCGCTGCCAGTCGAACCGCGCCTCGCCGACGACGCGCCACCCGCGGTGGAGGTAGACGGCGTGCGCGACGCCGTCGCGGTCGTCGACGTCGAGCACCGGCGTGCGGCCCCCGGCGTGCAGGTGCGCCACGGCGACGTCGAGCAGCGCGCCGCCGACGCCGCGGCCCTGCGCGTCCGGGCCGACGAAGAGGACCGACACGCAACCCAGCTCGTCGACGGGGCGGCCGGCGCCCGCGGACCAGATGGCGCCGAACCGGTCGTCCGGCACGGACGTCACGCTCACGTGCCCCACGACCGCGCCGTCGAGCTCGGCGACCCACGCGCGCTCCTCGTCGGGCCGCACCAGGAACTCCTCGACCGGGAAGGGCAGCGGCCACCGGTGCGGGTAGCCCGACGCCGCCTGCTGGGCGGCGAGGACGTCGACGAGGGCGGGCAGGTCGGCGGTGGTGCGGTCGCGGAGCACGACGGCGGGCGTGCGGGCCGGGACGTGGGAGGTCACCTCGCGATCCTGGCACGGGGCCCCGACAGGCTCGCGCCGGTCGGGGCCCCGCGGGGTCTGCGAGGTGGTGCGGACGTCATGCGGAGACGCTGAGCGTCGCCCCGACGGCGGCCGGGTCGGCGAGGGCGGCGGCGTGCACCCGTGCGAGCTGCCCGCGGGACACCTTGAGCCCGCGCCGCGTGTCGTCGGTCGTGACGTGGGCGGGGCTCTCGACGTCGGCGCCGTCGGCCGCGTCGTCCGGGGCGTCGGTGAGGGAGACCGGGCGCACGAGCGTCCAGTCGAGGCCGCTGGCGCGCACCACCTCCTCCTGGCGACCCGAGTCGGTGAACTGGCGGCCGATGACGAACCGGAACACCAGCTTCCAGGTGAGGTCGAGGTGCGCCCACGAGTCGCCGAGGCCGTACGTGCTCTGCACGACCAGGCGGCGCACGCCGGTCTCGCGCATGGCCGCGACCACGGTCGCGGTGCCGCGCGAGCGCACGTCCGCGGGGGTGCTCGACCGGCGCAGCCACTGCACGGCGAGCGGGTTGTCCGAGATGCCGAGCGTGACGACGACGGCGTCCTGCCCGGCGACGGCCTTGGCGACCGCCTCGGGGTCGAGGGCGTCGCCGTCGACGGGCCGCAGGGAACCCGGCCCAGCGCCCGGCCCAGCGGCCGGTGCGGCGAACGCGGTGGTCGCCGTCCGGCCGAACGCGGTCACGCGGTGCCCCGCGGCCACGAGCTCGCGGGTGATGGCGAGGCCGCTGCCCCGCGTCGCTCCGACCACCAGTACGTCCATGAGAGTCCTCCTCGTCGTGCCGAGCCCCGTGCGGCTCCGGCGTCTGGTTCCAGACTTCCGGCAGGGTGGCGGACGAACCATGAGGTCACATCCGGGAGTCTTGACCGTTCGTCCGGGCGGTCGCAGGATGGCGGGATGAGCGACGCTGCCGCCCTGCTGCCCGTCCCGGGCGCCGGGAAACCTCAGGTCGACCCCTGGGCCGACGTGCTCGGGACCCTCGAGATGGACGCCGTCTTCTGCTCCACCGGCCGGTTCTCCGAGCCGTGGGGCATCGCGATGCCGGCGCTGCCGGGCGTCCTGATGTTCCACCTGCTGCTCGACGGCCGGGCGGTCGTCGATGTCGAGGGCGGGCGGCACGACCTCGGCCCCAGCGACCTCGTGCTGGTGCCGCACGGCGCCGGCCACGCGATCACCGGCACCGCCGACGACCCCGCCACCGGGCTCTGGGACGTCGACCGCACGGTGGTCGCCGACCGGTACGAGCAGCTGCGGATCGACGGGGGCGGGCGTCCGGCGACCCTCGTCTGCGGGGCGGTGGGGTTCACCGACCCGGGTGTCGGCCGCCTGCTGGCGAGCCTGCCGCCGGTGCTCCGGGCGCCGGGCGCCGCGAGCGGGTCGGGCGCGGGCGATGACGGGGCGGACGGCGGCTGGCTGCGCGCCGTCGTCGCCGCGATCGACCACGAAGTGCACCATCCGCGGCCGGGGACGGACGTGGTCACGGCCCGGCTGGCCGACGTGCTCCTGGTGCACGTGGTGCGGCGCTGGCTCGAGGCGGAGGAGCCGGCGTCGGGGTGGATCGCCGCGCTGCGCGACCCGGCGCTCGGGCCCGTGCTGCGTGCCGTGCACGTCGCGCCGGAGGGGCCCTGGTCGCTGGAGTCGCTCGCCGCCGTCGCGCGGCTGTCCCGGTCCGCGTTCGCCGAACGGTTCGCCCGCACCGTGGGCGAGCCGCCCATGGGCTACGTGGCCGGGTGCCGGATGGACGTCGCCGCGCGGCTGCTCCGCGCGCCGGACGCGAGCGTCGAGCGCGTGGCCCGGCAGGTCGGCTACGACTCGGTGCCAGGGTTCCACCGCGCCTTCGTGCGGCGGCACGGCGCGACGCCGGGCGCGTGGCGCTCGACCGGCCCGGCGCGCAGCCTCGCCGAGGTGCACGCGCGCTGAGGGGGCGGCAACGGTGCGGTGCGGTGCGGGGGAGAATGCCTCGGTGAGCACCCCCGAGCCCGGCGTCGACGACGCCCGCACCACCCGCGTCACCGACCCCGCGGACCCGCGCCTGCACGACTACACCGACCTCAAGGACGTGAAGCTCCGCGCCGCACGGGAGCCCGCCGAGGGGCTGTACATGGCCGAGTCGTCGTCCGTGATCCGGCGTGCGCTCGAGGCGGGCCACCGCCCCCGGTCGTTCCTCATGGCCGAGAAGTGGCTCGACTCCATGGCCGACGTGCTCGCGGCCCACCCCGACGCCCCCGTGTACGTCGGGTCGGACGACGTGGTGCAGCGGATCACCGGGTTCCACCTGCACCGCGGGGCGCTCGCGGCGATGCACCGGCCGGTGCTGCCCTCCGTGCACGACCTGCTCGCCGCGGCCCGCGGGGGCGCGGGCGCGCGCCGCGTCGCCGTGCTGGAGGACATCGTGGACCACACGAACGTGGGCGCGATCTTCCGCCGCGCGGCGGCCCTCGGCGTGGACGCCGTCCTCGTCTCGCCGCGCTGCCCCGACCCGCTCTACCGCCGCTCGGTGCGCGTGTCCATGGGCACCGTGTTCCAGGTGCCGTGGACACGGCTGGACTCCTGGCCGGGCGGCCTGCACGCGCTGCAGGACGACGGGTTCACCGTCGCGGCGCTCGCCCTGTCCGACGACTCGGTGTCCCTCGACGACCTGGTGACCGACCCGCCCGAGCGCCTCGCGATGGTGCTGGGCACCGAGGGGGACGGCCTGTCGCGCGGTGCCGTCGCCGCGGCCGACGTCGTCGTGCGCATCCCCATGGCCGGGGGAGTGGACTCCCTCAACGTCGCCGCCGCGTCGGCGGTGGCGTTCTGGGCGACGCGAGCCTGACGCGGGTCGCCGGTCCGGCGTCGAGCGTGCCGACCTGTCGAGCGCGCTGACCTGATGGCCGCCCGAGGTTCAGGTCAGCACGCTCGACGCCTCGCGGGGTCAGTCGCGGAGCCGGGCGGCCAGGTCCTCGAGGAAGACGTCGAGCACGCCGTCTCCCAGCTTCACGGGGGCGGCGCCCCAGCGGTTGTCCGGCGGGTCGACGATCACCTGCGCGGCCGCCTCGGCCGCGGCGTCGGCCCGGGCCAGGAGCGCGTCGCGCCGCGCGGTGTCACCCCGCAGGTCGGCCTCCGCGGCGTCGAGCGTGGCCAGGAACGCGTCGCCCCACAGGTCGTTCGCGTCCAGCCAGGGCGCGGCGTCCGAGAGGAACGCGGGGTCCACGTCGGACCTCCGGAGCGTCTCGGGGACGTCCGCGACCGTCCGGGCGTCGTCCCGCAGGCCGGCGACCGCCGCCCGCCGGTGGCCTGCCTCCCAGCGCTCCCAGAAGGTGCCGATCTGCTCCGCGAGGGCGGGCGCCTGCGGCTGCCACGGGTCGCCGAAGCTCGGTGCCAGGTGGTTCAGGTCGCCGAAGGCGAGCAGCGACTCCACGGCGTCCCGGTCGTCGTGGGCCAGGTAGCGCATCGCCTCGACCCAGCTGCGGTCGCGGTCGTACCCGCGGTCGTTCCAGGCGAAGTCGGCGATGCCGAAGACGGCGACCTTGCTCGCCGCGGCCTGGTTCATCGGGTTCGAGACGATGCCCGCCAGGTGGTCGGACAGGCCGGGCTCGCGCTTGTCGTACGGGGCGAGCAGCAGCCGCCCGCTGGTCTGCCCGTAGTCGTTGACGGGGTAGTTGTCCCACAGGAACGTCGGCCCGCCGAAGACGGTGTCCGCCTCGATCGCCTGGTCGACGGAGATCGACTGGGGCACCACGTCGTTGCCCGTCCACATGACGACGACGTCCTCGTCCATCTCCCGCAGCGCGGCCTTGTACGGCGACTCGGTGGTGTTGTAGTACTCCGTCGGCACCATCTGGAGCGGCCGGGCGCCGTCGTGGGTCTCGATCCAGCCCTCCTGCACGCGGGTGAGGAAGTCCGCCTGCGCCTTGCCGGCGTTGCCCGGAGAAGGCTCCCCGTAGGCGGCGCGGTCGGCGTCGCAGGCCCAGCGCGAGTAGTCGATGTCGTCGAGCGGGATGCTGAACGCCCGCACGCCGACGTCGTAGAGCGCCTGGAACTTGCGCTCCAGGGCGGCCAGATCGTCCTCGCCGGAGTAGCAGACGCTGTTGCCCGGCGAGAGCGCGAACGTGAAGCGCACGTGGTTCGCCGTCGCCGCCCCGACCAGCTCGGCGAGCTCCGCGAGCTTGTCCGCCGGGTAGTCCTCGCGCCACTTCTCGCGGTGGTACGGGTCGTCCTTCGGCGCGTACACATAGGTGTTCGCCTTGACGTCGCCGTAGAAGGCCAGCTGGTCGAGCCGCTCGGCGTGCGTCCATGGCTCGCCGTAGAAGCCCTCGATCGTGCCCCGCAGCGGCATGGCCGGGAAGTCCACCACCGTGGCGCCCGCCACGGTGGTGCCGGCGCGCCGGTCGTCCAGCAGCTGCTCGAGGGTCTTCACGGCATAGAACTGCCCGGCGCCGTCGTGGCCCGCGAGGGTCACCGTGCCGCGTTCGCCCGTCGGATCGACGCGCACCGCGTAGCCCTCGTCGCGGTCGGGCACGTCGACACGTCCGAGGGCGGCGCGGACGTCGGCCCGCTCGCCGTCCCCGAGCAGGACGCGCACCTGTCCCCGCGCCGGGCCGCGGGCGTCCCCGTCCCGCTCGACCGTGCGGACGCCGTGCTCGCGCAGCAGCTCCTCCAGCGCGCGCCGCGCCGCCGGGTCCGTGCCGTCGTCGACCACGACGTCGACGGTGCGCGAGAGCCTGAGGTCGTGACCCGAACGGCGCATGTCCTGCGGTGCGGGGCTGACGATGGGAAGGTCGTCCTGGGCGCTCGTCGCGGTCGTGGCGCCGGCGGTGGTGGCGGTGGTCGCTCCGGTGGCGAGAAGCGTCGCGACGGTCAGCGTTCCGGCGGCGAGTCGTCGTCTGACGGTGGTCATGGGAACCTCCATTGGTCTAGACCAGTTTGACCACCCTGACGAAGGCCGATGCTCCTGTCAACAGGAAGACGACGACGTCGTCGACGACGCCCGTCGGTGACCCGCGTCACAGGGAATTACGCAACAGGGGGATGACGTAACCCTTCGGTGAAGGTTAGCCTCACCTACGTGAGTCAGACCCTGGTGCCCTCGCCGCCCCCCGTGGTCGAGTCCCGTCCCGCCGCCGCGATGGCCGGGCGCGGGCTGCGGCTGTCCTACGACCGCCGCACCGTCGTCGAGGACGCGGAGATCGAGCTGCGGCCGGGCGCCGTGACGGCGCTGCTCGGCCCCAACGGCTCGGGCAAGTCGACCCTGCTGCGCTCGCTCGCGCGGCTGCACCGCCCCGACGCGGGCAGCGTCACTCTCGCCGACGGCGACCGTGACGGCGACACCGACGCGCTCGCCCTGCACCCCAAGGACTTCGCGCGGCGCGTCACGCTCCTGTCGCAGAGCCACCCGACGCCGAGCGGCGTGACCGTCCGCGACGTCGTCGCCTACGGCCGGCACCCGTACCGCGGGCGGTTCCGGTCCGCGGACGCGGACGGCCCCCGGGCCATCGCGCACGCCATGGACGTCACCGGCGTCGCCGAGATGGCCGAGCGCGGCGTGGACGAGCTCTCCGGCGGCGAGCTGCAGCGGGTGTGGCTCGCGACCTGCCTCGCGCAGGACACCGGCGTGCTGCTGCTCGACGAGCCCACCACCTACCTCGACCTGCGCTACCAGGTGGAGCTGCTCGACCTCGTGCGCGACCTCGCCACCGAGCACGGCGTCGCCGTCGGCGTCGTCCTGCACGACCTCAACCAGGCGGCCGCCGTCGCGGACCACGTCGTGGTGCTGCACCGCGGCCAGGTGCGGGCCTCCGGCCCGGCGGCCGAGGTGCTCACCAGCGAGCTCCTCAGCGAGGTCTACGGGATCCGCGTCGACGTCACGACCCACCCGGACACCGGCCGCACCCGCTGCGAGGCCGTCGGCAGGCACGCCACGCGCGGCGTCTGACCTTCCCTCGCCACCAGACCCACACCTCGCCGGCGCCCCCGCCCGGCACCGTCGCGCCCCGAACCGTGGCGCACCGACCCGAAGGACACCGAGACACCCATGCGCATCCCCACCCGTTCGCTGCTGGCCGGAACCGCCGCCGCCGTGGCCGCGCTCGCCCTCACCGCGTGCGGCACCACCGAGGACCCGGCGGCCGAGGCCGCCGCCGAGCCGTCGGCCTCGACCGGTCCCGTCACGTACACCGACGAGCGCGGCGAGCACACCCTCGACGCCCCCGCGGCCGACGTCGTCTCGCTCGAGTGGGGCCTCACCGAGAACCTCGTCGCGCTCGGTGTGGAGCCCGCGGGCCAGGCCGACGTGGCCGGCTACAACACGTGGGACACGGTCGCGCCGATCGACGAGGGCACGCCCGACGTCGGCACGCGCGGCGAGCCCAGCCTCGACGCGATCTCGGCGCTCGAGCCGGACCTGGTGGTCACCACCACCGACCTCCCCGAGAACGTCATCGCCCAGATCGAGGAGGTCGCGCCGGTCCTGACGCTGCGCGGCTCCGACGGCACCGACCCGCTCGGGTACATGAGGGAGACCGTGACCACCCTCGGTGAGGTCACGGGGAAGCAGGACGCCGCCGCGGCCGCGCTCGACGACTTCGACGCCAAGGTCGCCGAGGGCAAGGCCGCCCTCGAGGAGGCCGGGCTCGGCGGCGCCGAGTTCACGATGGCGGACGGCTGGATCGCCAACGGCACCGTCTCCGTGCGCATGTACACGCCGGGGTCCTTCTTCGGCGCGCTGGGCGAGGCCGTCGGCCTCAAGGACGCGTGGACCGAGGGCGGCGACCCCGACTACGGGCTCGCGCAGACCGACGTCGAGGGGCTGACGAAGCTCGGCGACGTGAAGTTCGTCTACGCCGCCAACGACTCGGAGGCGGACCCGTTCGCCGACGGGCTGAAGGGCAACAAGGTGTGGGAGCAGCTGCCGTTCGTCACGGCGGGCGACGTGCACCGCATCCCCGACGGCATCTGGATGTTCGGCGGACCCCTCTCGGGTGCGGCGTACATCGACGCGCTCGTCGACGCCCTCGCCTGACCCGCCCGCAGCACGTGTCCGTGACCGTCTCCCCGCCGTCCGCCGCCCCCGCCACCGTGCCGGGGCGGCGGGCTGCGCCCGTCCGTGTCGTCGCGGCGTTCGCCGTCGCGCTGCTGGCCGTGCTCGTCCTGGCCGCGGTGCACCTCACCCAGGGCACGGCGGACGTCGGCGCGCTCGACGTGCTGCGCGCGCTCGTCGGCGCCGACCACGACGGCACGGTCGCCGTGCTCGTCTCCTCCCGGCTGCCGCGCCTCCTGGCGGGCCTGCTCGTGGGCGTCGCCCTCGGCGTCGCGGGCGCGGTGCTGCAGTCGGTGGCGCGCAACCCGTTGGCCTCGCCGGACACGCTGGCGGTCAACGCCGGCGCGTACGTCACGGTGGTCGCCGCGGCGGCCCTGGGCCTGAGCGTGCCCTTCTACCTGCAGGGCGGCATCGCGTTCGTGGGCGGGCTGGCGGCCGCGGCGCTCGTGCTCGCGCTCGCGCGCGGCGGCGCCGACGGCCCCACCCGGCTGGTCCTCGCCGGCTCGGCCATCATGCTCGCGCTCCACTCGCTGACGATGGTGCTGCTCGTGCTCTTCGAGCAGGAGACGACCGGCCTGTTCGCCTGGGGGAGCGGCAGCATCGTGCAGTCGGGCACGCGGACGGTGAGCCTCGCGGCGCCGGTGGTGGCCGCCGGGGTGCTCGGCGCTCTCC
>NZ_JBHXAW010000204.1:0-8308 GCF_042726645.1 Isoptericola sp. NPDC060257 | reverse complement strand
CGCCTGCTGGCGCGCGATCACGGTGTCAACCGCCTGTTCGGCGAGGGGTGCGGTCAGCGCACGCCGACGACGTCGACGACGAAGACGAGCGTCGCGCCGCCGGGGATGCCGGCCTGCGGCACGCCGCGCTGGCCGTAGCCGTGCTCGGACGGGATGGACAGCAGCACGCGGTCGCCCACGTTGCGGCCGACCAGGCCCTTGTCCCAGCCGCCGATGACCGCGCCGACGCCGATCGGGAAGTCGATGGTCTGGCCGCGGTCGTAGGAGTTGTCGAACACGCCGCCGCCCCAGGTCTGGCCCAGGTAGTTGACGACGATGGTGCGGCCGGCGTCGACCACCGGGCCGGTGCCCTCCTCGAGCACCTGCACCTGCAGGCCGGCGGGGGCGTCGCCCTCGGGGAACGTGATCTGGGGCTTGTCGCCGAAGCCGCCGGTGGCGGTGGGGAGCGTGGTCACAGGGGTACCTCGTCTTCGTCGTCGTGCAGAGTCGGGGTGCAGAGGCCAGGCGATGCCCGGCGGGGCTGCGCCGTCCAGCCTACGCGGCGGACGGCACCGGGCACCCGGCGACGTCGCGCAGCGCCGCGAGCGCGGCCACCACCGGCGGGGTGTCGGCGACGGCGTCCTGCACCAGGGCGTAGATGGACCGCACCGGCACGGGCCGCACCACGGGCACGGCCACCGTCCCGGCCGCGGGGCGCGCGGAGCCGAGCGCGGGCAGCACGGTGATGCCGATGCCGGCGGCGACGAACGCGAGGGCGGTCGGGTAGTCGTGGGCCTCCACCGCGAACGCCGGGCTGAACCCGGCGGCGCGGCACGCCTCGAGCAGGTTGCGGCGGCACCAGCCGCGGGCGAAGTCGTTGTCGATCCACCGGTCGCCGACCAGCTCCGCGAGCTCGATCTCGTCCCGCCCGGCCAGCGGGTGGTCCTGGCGGACGACGGCGACGTACGGGTCGTCGAGCAGGTGGTGGGCGGTCGTGCCGGCGGCGGGCCGGAAGTCGGTCTGCGCGACGGCGAGCTGCAGGTCGGCGCGCTTCGACGGGTCGGTGGGGATCTCCTCGGTGAGCTCGAGGTCGAGCCGCACGCCGGGGAACCCGCTGCTGAGCGCGCTGACGACGGCCGGCAGCCACGCCGCCCCGACGGAGGCGAAATAGGCGACGGACAGGCTCCCGGAGCGCCCGGAGCGCAGGTCGGCGACGAACGTCTCCACCTCCCCGAGGCGGGCGAGCAGCCCGTCCGCCTGCGCGGCGAGCGCCTGGCCCGCGGCGGTGGGCCGCACGCCGCGGCCGTGCCGGGCGAGCAGCTGGAGCCCTGTCTCGCGCTGCAGCGCGGCGACGTGCTGGCTCACCGCGGACGGCGTGTAGCCGAGGTTGGCGGCCGCCGCGGCGACCGAGCCGCTGGCGACGACGGAGCGGAAGACGCGGAGCCGGTGGACGTCGAGCATGTCGCGACAATACAGCGACACTGAAGCGTTCGGTAGATACCTGAACTGGTGCTCACGAGACACGTCGGGGACGATCGTTCCCATGGCCGAGACCACCGCGCGCACCGCGCCGCCCGCGCCGAGCGCCACGCCGGGGAACACCCCGCGCCGCGCCGGCGCCCTCACGGCGGCCGCCATGGCCGTCACCGTCGTGCTGTGGGCCTCGGCATTCGTCGGCGTGCGCGCCGTCGGGCACGACCTCGACGCCGGCGCGCTCACCCTCGGTCGCGTCGCCGTCGGCTCCGCGGCGCTGACCGTGATCCTGCTCGTCGCTCGCGCCCGCCGCCGCACCCCCGTCCGGCTCCCCCGGGGGCGGGTGCTGTTGCTGGTCCTCGCCTGGGGTGTCGCCTGGTTCGGCGCGTACAACCTCACCCTCAACGCCGCGGAGCAGCACCTCGACGCGGGTACCACGGCCCTGCTGGTCAACATCGCGCCGATGCTGGTCGCCGTCCTGGCGGGCGTGCTGCTGCGCGAGGGCTTCCCCCGCCGCCTGCTGGCGGGCATCGCCGTCGCGTTCACGGGCGTCGTCGTCATCGCCGTCGCGACGACGACGGGCCGGTTCGACGTCGTCGGCGTGGCGCTCGGCCTCGCCTCGGCCGTGCTGTACGCCGGCGCCGCCACGCTGCAGAAGCGCCTGCTCCCCCACGCCGACGCGCTCACCATGACCTGGCTCGGCTGCCTCGCCGGCACCGTCGCGGCGCTGCCGTTCCTGCCTGCGCTGATCTCGCAGGCATCCGTCGCGCCGTCGTCGTCCCTGCTCGGCGTCGTCTACCTGGGGGTGTTCCCGACCGCGATCGCGTTCACCACCTGGGGGTACACCCTGGCCCGCGTCAGCGCCGGTCGTGCCGCAGCGTCGACGTACGCCGTCCCGCCGCTCGTCGTGCTGATGTCCTGGGTCCTGCTCGACGAGGTGCCCGCACCCGTCGTGCTCGTCGGCGGCGTGCTGGCCCTGGCCGGCGTCGCCGTGGCGACCCTCCCCCGGCGACCTGTCAGGACCAGGATCACGAATCCATGACCGTGGTCCTGACAACTCTGCGGGCCGGCGACTTGTCAGGACCACGACCATCAGAACCTGCGCGTGGCCCTGACAGGTCGCGGGTCAGAGGGCGGCGGCCTTCGCCTCCAGCACGCCGCGCTCGCGGGCGTTGCCGCACAGGCGGGCGGCGAGCTCCAGCTCCGCGCGCGCCTCGTCTTTCCGGCCGAGCCGGGCGAGCAGCTCGCCGCGCACGGACGGGAGCAGGTACGACCCGGACAGCACCTCGTGCGCGACGAGGTCGTCCACGACGGCGAGCCCGGCGGCCGGGCCCGCCGCCATCGCGACCGCGACGGCGCGGTTGAGCTCGACGACGGGCGACGGCGCCACGCGGCCCAGCGCCTCGTAGAGCACGACGATGCGCTCCCAGTCGGTCGCGGGGACGGACGGCGCGACGTCGTGCTGCTCCGCGATGGCGGCCTGCAGCCCGTACGGCCCCAGCCCGCGCCCGACGGCGACCGCCCGGGCGAGCGCGTCGCGCCCCCGCCGAACCGCCGACCGGTCCCAGCGGCGCCGGTCCTGGTCCTCCAGCAGCACCGGCTCCCCGTCCGGCCCGGTGCGCGCGGGGAACCGCGCCGCGGTGAGCTCCAGCAGCGCGAGCAGCCCGAACGTCTCCGGCTCGGGCGCGAGGCGCGTCAGGACACGGGCGAGCCGGACGGCCTCGTACGCCAGGTCGGGCCGCATCCAGTCGTCGCCGCCCGACGCCGTCGACCCCTCCGAGAAGATGAGGTAGACGACGTTCAGCACGGAGCCGAGCCGCTCCGCGCGGTCCTCGGCGGCCGGCACCTCGAAGGGCACCCGCGCGGCGGTCAGCGTCTTCTTCGCCCGGGTGATGCGCGCCTGCACCGTGGGCACGGGCACGAGGAACGCGCGCGCGATCTCCTCGCTGCCCAGGCCGGCCACCACGCGCAGGGTCAGCGCGACCCGCGCCTCCTTGGACAGCACGGGGTGGCACGCCACGAACAGCAGCGCGAGGCGGTCGTCCTCGATCTTGTCCGGGTCCCACAGCAGGTCGTCGGCCGGTGCCGGTGCGGCGCCCGGCCCGCCCGTGACGGCGCCGCCCTCGCCGAGGTCGCGCGCCAGTGCCGCGTACCGCTCGTCGCGTCCGGAGCGCCGCCGGAACGCGTCGATCGCGCGGCGCCGCCCGGTCGCGAGCAGCCACGCGACCGGGTCGCGCGGGACGCCGTCGCGCGGCCAGGCGACCAGCGCCTCCGCGAGCGCCTCCGACGCGACGTCCTCCGCGAGCGCGAAGTCGTTCGTGTACCGGGCGAGCGCGCCGACGATGCGGCTGGACTCGATGCGCCAGACGGCCTCGACGACGCGACGAGGGGCCGCACCGTCGTCGGCGCGGCCCTCGTCGTGCGGTCCGACGGCGCTCACTGGGCCCGCTGGGCCTGCTCCTCGCGCCACCCCTGCTCCTTCTGCACCCACTCGTTGTCCTGCGGGAAGTCCTCCGGGCCGGTGACGCGGCGCACCTCGAGCTTCGTGCCCGCGCCGCTCAGCGGCGCCCGCTTGGCCCACTCGATCGCCTCCTCCTTGGAGGCGACGTCGACGATCCAGAAGCCGTTGAACAGCTCCTTGGTCTCGCCGTAGGGGCCGTCGGTGACGACGGGGGTGTCGGTGGAGAAGTCGACGACCGCGCCCTCGGACGCGTCGGACAGCCCCTCGCCCGCGGCGAGCACGCCGGCGTTCATCATCGACTCGTTGTAGCGGCCCATCGAGGCGATGACCTCGGTGAAGTCCATCTGCTCGAACGCCGCCTGGCCCTCGTCGGTCCCCCGCATGATCAGCATGTACTTGGCCATCGTCCCGCTCCTTGTCGTGGTCACGGTCACCCTCGTGGTGACCTTCTCATCCCCAGGTCGAACGGGGAACCGCCGGATCGACATCGCCCGAGAAGTTTTCTCGAGGAACCTCTTGCAACCTTTGGCTAATCGTATTAGCTTCATGGCTATGGACATGACCGGGAAGCTCGAGCTCCGACACCTCGCCCGCCCCGAGGGGCGGATCGCCTACACCGACGCGGGCAGCGGCCCGCTCGTCGTCGCCGTCCCCGGGATGGGCGACCTCCGCTCCACCTACGACGACGTCGTCCCCGCGCTCGTCGCTGCCGGCCACCGCGTGGTCGTCGCGGACCTGCGGGGCCACGGCGACTCCGACACCACCTTCGCCACCCACGGCGACGTCGCCACCGGCACCGACCTCGTCGCCCTCGTCGAGCACCTGGACGCCGGCCCCGCCGTGCTGCTGGGCAGCTCCATGGGCGGTTCCGCCGCCGTGTGGGCCGCCGCCGAGCGCCCCGACCTCGTCCGCGGGCTGGTGCTGCTCGCCCCGCACCTGCGCGAGCTCGCCTCCCCCGGCCACCTGCGGTTCAACCGCGCGCTGTACCGCGCGCTGTTCGTCCGCCCGTGGGGCGCGGCGGCGTGGGCGTCGCTCTACACCTCGATGTTCGCCAAGGGCCGCAAGTCCCCCCGGCACGCGGAGCACGTCGCGAGCATCCGCCGCAGCATGGCCGACGCGGCGCACCTGCGCTCCTTCCGCGACCTCGCCGTCGCGCTCGACCACTCCGTGATCGAGCCGCTCGTCGCCACGGTGCAGGCTCCGTCGCTCGTCGTCGTCGGCGAGCTGGACCCCGACTACAAGGACGCGGGCGCGGAGCTCGCCCGGATGCGGGAGGCGCTCGACGGCCAGGAGCTCCTGGTCCCCGGCGTCGGTCACTACCCGCAGCACCAGGCGCCGGAGGTCGTGACCCCGGCCGTCCTCGACTTCCTCGCCGGTCTGCCGGCCGCCCACCCCGCCCCCCAGGAGAACGGCGCCGACGAGCGGGGTGCGCGTGCCTAGGGCCGGGCTGTCGCGGGACGCCGTGGTCCGCCTCGCCCTGGAGCAGGTGGACGCGGGCGGGCCGACCGGGCTCGCCGACCTCACCCTCGCGAAGGTCGCCGCGTCCGCCGGGGTCGCCACCCCCAGCCTGTACAAGCACGTCGGCTCGTTGGCGGCGCTGCGCCGCGAGGTCGCGCTGGTCGCGCTCGACGAGCTGACGACGGCGAGCGCCGCGGCGACGGTCGGCCGCGCGGGTCCCGACGCCCTGCGCGCCCTCGCCCGCGCGTGGCGCGACTACGCCCGCGCGCACCCCGGCCGGTACGCCGCCGTCCAGCTCGCCCCCGACCCCGACGCCCCCGAGGACGCCGAGCACCGCGCCGCCGGGGCCCGCGTGGTCGCGCTCGTCGGGGCGGTGCTGCACGGCTTCGGCCTCCCCGACGACCGCACGATCGACGCCGTCCGCGTGGTGCGCGCCGGCGTGCACGGCTTCGTCCTCCTGGAGCTCTCCGGCGGCTTCCGCCTGCCCGAGGACCTGGACCGCAGCTTCGACGCCCTGGTCGACATGCTCGTCGCCGGGGTCACCACCCTCGCGGCCGCACCGTCGCGGCCCGCACCGAAGGAGCAACCATGACCCGCACGACCCACGCCGCCCGCACGACGACGCCCGCCGCGACGGCAGGCTCGGCGCCCACCACCCGGATCGCAGCCTGGACCGCGGGCGGCGCCGTCGCGGCGGCCGTGCTCCTGCTGCTCTTCCCCGTGCTCCGTCCGTGGCCGGACGAGTCCGTGCCGAGCGTCGCGCTCGCGGAGTCGTTCGCCTCCGACCGGTGGGTGCTGGCGCACCTGTGCGGGATCGCGGGGCTCGGCCTGCTCGCGCCGACGTTCCTCGGCCTGCGGGCGCTGCTGCGCGGGAGCGGGGCCCTGGGCGCCGTCGCCCCGGGTGCGCGCGCCGCCACCGCCGCCGTCGTCACCGCCTGGGCCGGGGCCGCGCTCAGCTCGCTCTACTTCGGCGCCGAGATCTTCGGCATCCGCACGATCGCGCAGGCCGCGCTGCGCACGCAGGACCCGGCGCTGCTCGCCGACGTCGACGTGCTCCGCGAGCAGCCTGCCGCGATGACCCTCTTCGGCCTGGGCCTCGCGCTGATCGCCGCGGCGGGGGTCCTCGCCGCCGTCGCGCTGTGGCGCGGCGCGCTCCGACCGCGCTGGGTCGGCGTCCCGCTGGCCGCCGGGCTGCTGCTCTACCTGCCGCAGTTCTTCGGCACCCCGGCGGTGCGCGTCGGGCACGGCCTCCTGGTCGCCGCCGGGCTCCTGCTGGTCGCGTGGGCGGTACGGCGCGCGCCTGCCCCGGGCACGACGACGGCCGGCCACCCCGCAGGGTGACCGGCCGTCGGGCCGTACGTTCCGGAGGCGTACCGAAGGGTCAGTCGCCGCTCTGGAAGATCGCCAGCAGGCGCAGGAACTCCAGGTACAGCCACACCAGGGTGACGATCAGCCCGAAGGCCGCCGTCCAGGCGAACTGCGCCGGGACGCCCTGCTCGACGCCGCGCTTGATCGAGTCGAAGTCGACGATGAGCGACGCGGCGGCCAGGCCGACCGCGACGAGCCCGACGATGATCCCGATCACGCCGCCGCGCATCCCCCAGCCGTCGAGGACGCCGGTCCAGGTCAGGACGACGTTGACGAGCGAGAAGACGAGGTAGCCCACCATGGCGATGAGCAGCCACCGGGTGAACTTCGGCGTGACGCGCACCTTGCCGGACTTGAACAGGAACAGCGCGGCGGCGAACGTCGCCAGCGTCGCCACGACGGCCTGCAGCACGATCCCGGAGAGCGGGGCGCCCGAGCTGCCGACGGCGATCGACGCGAACGCGATCGAGATGCCACCGAGGAACACGCCCTCGGCCACCGTGTAGGCGATGATCAGCGCGGGGCTGGGCTTCTTCTTGAAGGCGTTCACCAGCCCCAGCACCAGGCCGGCGATCATGCCGATCGGCCAGAGGTTCGGGGCGAAGTTCCACGTCGCGGCCGCCACCACGATCAGCAGCGCGAGCAGGCCGCCGGTCTTGATGATGACGTCGTCGTAGGTGAGGCGCTTGGTGTCGGCCGTGGTGGCGGACGGCGCCTGGTACATGGCGTCGAGGCTCGCGGCGTCGGTGGCCTGCGCGCCCATGGTCCCGGCGCCGTACGCGCCGTACTGCGGCTGCGCAGTGGTCGTGCCGCCGGGGCGGGATCCCTGGCGAGCCCCGGTACGGCGCGGCTCGCCGAAGACGTCGCTGCTCGAGAAGACGGGGTTGGTCATGAACTCCTCCTGGTCGCGGCTGCCGGGTGCCCGACGACGGGTCGTCGCGCGCGCAGGGCCGGGTCGCTGGCCGTGCGATCCATCGTAGTGAACGCGCGGCGTTCCTCAGACGTTCCCAGGTCGGCGACTCTTTCCGAGGACGCCGCGCGCGGCCTCCGCCGTCGCCTCGTCGACGGCGAACAGCCCGGTCCCGGTCACGGGGTGCGGCTGCCCGCGGTCGCCGCCGAAGACGCCGCCCGCCTCGGTGACGATGAGGGACAGCGGCGCGTAGTCCCACACCTTGCCGCCCACCTGGACCGCGAGGTCGAGCTCGCCGGCCGCGACGAACAGGGCGCCGTGCACGCGCCACTCCGCGACCTCGACCACCTCGACGAGCGGCTCCACCTCGGCGCGGTACCGCGCCGGCACCATCGCGAGCGGGGGCAGCACCGCCGCCCGTACCGGACCGAGCGACCCCGGCGGCGCGCCGACGCGCAGGCGCCGCGCGCCGGTCACGCGACCGTCGACGACGTCCGCGACGTACGCGCCCCGGCCGCGGGCCGCGTACCAGACCTGTCCCTGCGCGGGCAGGACCGTGCCGTGCGCCTCGACGTACTGGACGGTGGCGGGGTCGATCGTCTCGTAGACCTTGCCGAGGAGTTCCACCTGGGCGTCCAGGCTCGGGGTGGTGACGCCCA
>NZ_JBHXAW010000203.1:0-8324 GCF_042726645.1 Isoptericola sp. NPDC060257 | reverse complement strand
GTGCTCCGCCCGGCGCCCGCCGTCACCCTCCCCCGGTCCGACGTCCCGAGGAACCGTCACAGCTCGGACATGGCCTCCTCGGGCGTGCCCTCGACGGCGGCGGCCGCCTTGTTCCAGCGCGACCACAGCACCTTCTCCCCGAGCTGGCCGGCCATCTTGTGCGCGGTGAGCAGGAAGACGATCACGCCCACGGCCAGCACGCCGACGCCGACCCAGTAGGGGGCGGAGGCGCCGACCGGGTGCAGCAGCCCGGCGATGACCGGGGCCGGCGCGGCGAAGCCCCAGCGCACGAGGTTGAAGGCTCCGGTCGTGACGCGGCGGTCGGGGTCGCCGAGCGCGAGCGACAGGTCGGTGAGGATCGCGTTGGCGATGCCCATGAACACGCCGGCGACGACGAGCACGACGATCGAGGCCGCCGTCGGGAGGCCGAGGGCGAGCAGCAGCGTCATGACGAGCACGCCGGCGACGGCGATGCCCAGGGTCTGCACCGCGCCGATCGTGTGCGCGAGCTTGTGGCCGACGACGAGGATGCCGAACGCGAGCCCCAGACCCCAGGCGGTGAACACCAGGCCGAGGGGGACGACGTCGAGCCCGAGGAAGATCGGCGTGTAGCCGAGGATGACGAAGAACACGAAGTTGTACGTGGCGGTGACGACGGCGAGCGCGAGGAACGCGGGCTTGCGGAAGAGCCCGAAGACCTGGCCCACGTGCAGCGGCGCCGGCTTCTCGGCCGGGTCCTTGAGCTTCGTGATCGACATCGCCAGCGCGACGATCATGAACAGGCCGCACGCGAAGAACGGCACGCGCCAGCTGATGCTGCCGAGCAGGCCGCCGATGAGCGGGCCGACGGCGAACCCGAGGCCGACGCAGGTCTCGAAGATGCCGACGACCCACTCGCGGTCGTTGGCGAGCGAGACGAGCAGCACCATCGCGGTGGCGAAGAACATCGCGTTGCCGAGCCCCCACAGGCCGCGCAGCGCGGCGAGCTGGCCGATCGACGTGCTCAGCGCGGCGAGGATCGCGGCGATCGCGACGATGGTGACGCCGGTGCCGAGGATCTTCTTGTAGCCGAACTTCCCCGTGGCCAGCACGGCCGGGATCATGCCGACGGCCATGACCGCGATGTACGCGGTGAACAGGAGCTCGATCTGCCACGTGGTGGCGCCGATGGCCTCCCCGATCACCGGGAGGATCGGGTCGACGACGGCGATGCCGGCGATCGCGAAGAACGCCGTCAGCGCGGTCGCGTAGATCGCGGTCTTGTTCGGTTCGTTGCGTGTGCCTGCCACGGACTCCTCACTCCTGCCCCACGGTCGGTCGCGGGCGTCGTCTGCTGGTTGCTGCGCCGTCGTCGTCGTCGGCCACGGGCCGTTCGGGCGCCGAGATACCTGCATGGTGCAGGCAATTACCTGTAGGATACACCTATGACCGCTTCCCGGGGAAACAATGTCGAGAAGAAGCACCCCGACCAGGGCGACGACGCCGCGACGGCGGAGGTCGTCGCCCGCGTCGAGCTCGGCCTCGCCCAGCTGCTGCGCCGCGCCGAGCGCACCACCGCGGCGACCACCGTCCGGACCGGCGGCCACGACCTCGACCGCTCTGGCTACCTGCTGCTGCACGCCCTGCGCGACGGCGGCCCCCAGCGCGTCCAGGCGCTCGCGGACCTCCTCGGGATCGACGCCTCCACCGTGACGCGCCAGGTCGTCGCCCTCGAACGGGCGGGCCACGTGCAGCGCTCCCGCGACCCCCACGACGGGCGCGCCGTCCTCGTCTCCGCGACCGCCGGCGGCCGGGACGCCCTGCGCGCGCAGCGACGCCGGCGCGGCGCCACCTACTCCACCGTGCTCGCCGACTGGAGCCCCGCCGACCGCACCCTGCTCGCCGAGCTCGTCGAGCGCCTCAACGCCGACCTCGACGCCTACAAGCGGGACACGCCCCCGGCCTGACCGTCGCGACACTCGGTTGCCTCGCGCAATATTTGTCACGAGCGCAGAACCGGTCGCTCCTGGCTACCGTCGGGAGGGTTGCCTGCGTCGCAGACGTGTGACCACCCCGGCGGCAGACCCACCCCGCGTCGAAGGAGAGCGTCGTGAGCAGGCACGCCAACGAGGTCGACGAGTCCACCGCCGCCGTGCTGCGACGCGACCGTCTGCGACGCGCCGTCGCGTCCGCCGTGGCCACAGCCCTCGTGCTCGCCGTCTCCCTCGTGCTGGTGCCCGGACTCGCCAGCGAGGGCGCGCCCAAGTTCAACGTCCAGTGCGACGAGCTCATCGACGGCATCTCGGAAGCGGCAGATCCCGTCGACCTGCCCGGCGGCGGCCTGCCCAGCGGCCACGCCGAGACGATCGCCGACTACGAGTACGAGAACCCGGCCGAGCACCTCAGCGGCGAGAAGGAGCCGACGAAGGCCGAGCTGAAGAAGCTCAAGGGGAGCTACAAGACGTTCCCGGTCGGCTCCCGCGACCGCATGATCCGGCGATGGAACGTCTACAAGGGCACGTGGGGGTGGGACCAGTGGCGCAACTCCTACATCCCGAACCAGGCCAACGACGCCCGCGGCGACGCGTTCCACGGGAACGTGGGTCGGCGGCTCAAGCTCGGCGGCCCGAGCTGGATGTGCGAGGACACCAAGCTGGCGAAGGAGCAGAAGCTCGGTTCCAACCGCCGCTACGACTCGGTCAACCGGACCCTCAAGATCGCGTACGAGGTCAAGTCCGGGAACTCCTCGCTGCGCGCCAGCCAGCTCAAGGCCGACGCCGCGCTGCGCGCGAAGGGCTGGCGCGTCGTCTACATCTTCAGCAAGGAGCCGACACCGAAGCAGCTCGAGCAGATGCGCACGCACAAGGTGGAGCACACGACCTTGCGCTCCACCGCGGTCCAGAAGAACCCGTCACCGTCGTCGAGCACCGCGATGAACCCGACGTGCGGGCCCACCCCGAAGTCCGCCGGCCCGTCCACGCTCTCGGCGACGTGCCCGCGCCGCTCGACGGCGGGACCGGCGAAGGACCTCGCCCAGCGGTCGGGACGCACCCCGGCGCTCGCCCGCGAGGGCCAGCGGATGCAGGCCTCGTTCGGCGCCGACGGCCGCCGGCAGGGGTTCATGCCGCGCAGCCCCGGCGGGATCGACTGGCGCTCCCTCGAGCTGCGCTACGTCACCGATGACCCGAAGGCGGGCGACTACGGGTACGCCTTCTCGGCGGTCGAGCTCCCCGACGACGGCGTGGCGGAACCCGGGTACGGAGGCGAGGCCGCGCTGGACCTGTCCTCCGACGCCCTCATGACGTGGCTCGCGCTCGACCCCGAGCAGTTCTGGGTGAACCTCAACCCGGACACGCCGGACACCATCGTCGACGAGGAGTTCGGCTCCACCGACGCCGGTCGCGTGCTGCTCGAGGCGGACCTGGAGATGAAGCAGAGCCTCAACGACCTCATGCGCCCCGAGACGGAGCAGGGCAAGAAGCACTGGGAGTCGCTGGAGCGCACCGACGACGGCCTGATCTGCTCCGACTGGACCCGGCTGTGGATCGAGCCGCAGCCGGCCAAGGTGCGCGTCGAGGACGACCAGCTCTACATCCTGGACGCCCCGCTGCAGGTCCAGATCGAGCCGTTCGACGTGGACTGGGAGGTACCGGGCAACGAGGTCTGCCGGGACGCGCCCCCGAAGATGGTCGAGCGGAACACGCAGCGCATCGTCGACGACTTCGAGCAACCGCTCGAGGACTACGTCAACTCCGCCCCCGAGTACGCAGACCTGCGCCGCGTCTACACGGCCCGGGTCGCCGCCGAGTGGATCAAGGACCGCGACGCGGAGCGCCCGGGTGCCTTCCACGACGTCATCGGCTCGGGCGACGTCAGCGCCTGGCCGGCGCGCACCGAGTACGACCCGAAGGACGTGTACGACGAGTACCGCGAGCTGCTGAAGACGGTGCAGTACCGCTACGAGTACGAGCACGGCGAGCAGGAGTTCTACATCGAGATCTTCGGCGGCATCGTGCTCCCCGACGCGCCGCGGGACCAGACGCCGAAGGCGGAGTTCGAGCGCGACCACCCGAAGCTGCCACGTACCGTCCGCAGCGCTCGGTTCGAGGCGACGAGCCTTCCCGTGGGCGCCCAGGCGCCGCAGGGAGACGAGGTCAGCACGCTCGACGACGCGACCACGACGGCATGGCTCGGCGGCGGGACGCTCGCCGAACCCGAGGAGTCCGACCCCACCGACCCGCCGGACGAGCCAGACCCGACCGACCCGCCGGGCGAGCCAGACCCGACCGACCCGCCGGGCGATGGCGGTAGCGACGGTGGCAACGGCGGTGGCAACGGCGGTGGCGGTGGTGGCAACAGTGGCGACGGCAGCGACGACGCGGTGCCCCCGGACGCCTCCGACGGGCCCGCCGGTCGAGGTGACGAACGGCCCGGGGCACCGCACGCCGACGCACCGCCGTCGTCCCAGGCCCCGCTGCCGGGCGCGCTGGCATCCACCGGCTTCGGTGACGTCGGGCTGATGGTGGCGGCGATCGTCCTGGTGCTCGTGGGGCTCGTCCTCGTCGGTGTCCGACGGCGCTGGTTCCCGCGACCCTGACCGCCCGCCCCGCGAGAGGGTTCCCGCCGGATCTGCCCTGAGCAGATGCGCTCCCGGCAGAGAACCCTCCCGCTGCGGCCACCGTCGTCGGACGGTGGGGACATGAGCACACCGACCCAGGACACACCGACCCTGAGCACCCCGGCACCGCCCACCGCGCCCGCCTTCGACGACCAGCTCACCGCGCGGCTGCTGCACCAGCGCATCGTGGTGATCGGCACCGAGATCGACGACGCCGTCGCCAACCGCGTCGTCGCGCAGCTCCTGCTGCTGTCGGCGGAGGACCCGCGGTCCGACGTCGCGCTGTACGTCAACTCCCCCGGCGGCTCCGTCACCGCGGGGCTCGGCATCTACGACACCATGCGGCTGCTGCCGAACGACGTCGTGACGGTCGGGTTCGGCTTCGCCGCCAGCATGGGCCAGTTCCTCCTCACCACCGGCACCAAGGGCAAGCGGTACGCGCTGCCGCACACGCGGGTGATGATGCACCAGCCGTCGGCCGGCATCGGGGGCACCGCCGTCGACATCGCGATCCAGGCGGAGAACCTCGAGCACACCAAGCGCGTGATGCACGAGCTCACCGCGCAGCACACGGGCCGCACCGTGGAGCAGATCGCCTCCGACAGCGACCGCGACCGCTGGTTCACCGCCACCGAGGCGGTCGAGTACGGCATGGTCGACCGGATCGTCGAGAGCGTGGAGGACGTGCGGCCGTCGGCCGCCGGCCGGAGGGCGGGGCTGTGATGACGACGACGATGAACGAGCGGATGAGCTACACGATCCCGAACGTCGTCGAGCGCACGCCGCTGGGCGAGCGCTACTCGGACGTCTTCAGCCGGCTCCTGCGCGACCGCATCATCTTCCTCGGCACGGAGATCGACGACGGCGTGGCGAACGTCGTCATGGCGCAGCTGCTGCACCTGGAGTCCGAGGCGCCCGAGCAGGAGATCGGGCTGTACATCAACTCCCCCGGCGGCTCGGCCACGGCCATGACCGCGATCTACGACACGATGCAGTACGTGCGCAGCGACGTCGCCACCACCTGCATGGGCCAGGCCGCGTCCGCCGCCGCGGTGCTGCTGGCCGCCGGGACGCCCGGCAAGCGCACGGTGCTGGAGCACTCCCGGGTGCTGCTGCACCAGCCGTCCACCCAGGGGCAGGGCACCGTGTCCGACCTCGCCATCCAGGCGCGCGAGGTGCTGCGCCTGCGCGCCGAGACCGAGCAGCTCCTGGCCCGGCACACCGGGCAGACCGTGGAACGGCTGCGCACCGACACCGACCGCGACCTCATCCTGTCGGCGCAGGGCGCCGTCGACTACGGGGTGGCGGACGCCGTCGTCACCTCGCGCAAGCTGTCGGACCGCGCCGCGGCCTAGCCGTCCCGACCTAGGTGTCGTCCCGAGCCGCCGGGCGCCCGCCGACGTGCCAGTCGTGGACCTCGACGTCCGCGTAGTCGTCCACGACCAGCACCCGGCGGGCGTCGTCGGGCCCGGCGGCCTCGACCAGCGCGGCCGCCCCGAGGACGACGGCGCCGTCGTCGGACAGGAGGTGGCCCGCCGCGACGAGGCCGACCCGCGCACCGGCCGCGACGAGCGGCTCGCCGCTCCCCCGCCACCCGAGCCCGAGGACCAGGAACCGTGGGCCGTCCCCCGGCCCGCCGGGGTACTCCCACATCGTGCGCCCGAGCAGGTCGCGCCACCGTCGCAGCAGCACGTCGCGGTACGCACCGGCCTGGTAGTTGGGCTCGTCGAACGCGAACGCCCGGGCGTCGGCGGGCCCGGGCAGGTCGAGGACGTGCACGCTGCCGGTGAGCGTCTCGCCGTCGTCCGTCGTCGTCGGGCCGCGCGCGATCATCCCGTCCGCGAACCGGTCCATGTAGGCCAGGTGCTCCTCGTTGAGCGCCTCTCGCAGAGCGCGCGAGCCGGCACGATCACGGTGGAAGACGAAGAACTCCACGCCGCCCGGTTCCTACGCGGCGAGGGCGACGACGTCCGACGTCGTCGAGCGCACGGCGGCCGAGCGCACGTGCCGGGACGACGACGGCGACCGGTCGCGCAGCGACGTGAGCACCCGGACGCGCTGCTGCTGCTCGGCGCTCGCGGCGAGCGCGTCGTGCGCCTCGGCGACGAGGTCCACGAGCCGGATGCCGAGCGCCGCGCACACCGCGGCGAGCATCTCGGACGACGCCTCCTTGCGGCCGCGCTCCACCTCGGACAGGTACGCCGTCGACATGCGCGCCGCCTGCGAGACCTCCTGCAGGGTGCGGCCCTGCCCCAGGCGCGCCCGGCGCAGGATCGCCCCGACCAGGTGCCGCAGCAGCGGCTCGCGCACGTGCTCCACCTCGGCCGCACCGCGGATCGTGGCGTGGACCATGGTGTCGACCCGTGTGTCCGCTGTCATGCCCACGACGCTACCCGCGACCGGCCCCGGTGGGCTCCGCCAGCGGCGCCGCGGGCGGCCGTTCTGCTGACGGCAGAAGCCGCCGCGCGGCCCGGCTGCTGCCGTAGAGCACCCCGCCGACGACGAACGCTGCGCCCACGCCCTCGAGCGGGGTCACCCGTTCGCCGAGCAGCAGCCAGGCCGCCGACATCCCGACCACCGGCACGAGCATGGAGAACGGGGCGACCACGCCCGCGGGGTGGCGGGCCATGAGCCAGGTCCAGACGCCGGAGCCGAGCACCGTCGCGACCACCACCGTGTACAGGAGGCCGACGACGGCGCCCACGGCCGCGGGGTCGTCCCAGGAGGTGAGCGAGCGGGCGATCTCGCCGGGGCCCTCGACCAGCAGCGAGAGCGCGAGCATCGGCAGCGGCGGCACCACCGACATCCACAGGGTGAGGCGCAGCGGGCTCTGCGGCTTCGCCTGCCGGTTGCAGACGTTGCCGATCGCCCAGCCGAACGCGCCGGCCAGCGTGAGCAGGAAGGGCACGACCGTGGCGGTCGCGGCCTGCTGCCACGCCACGAGGGTGAGTCCGCCGACGGCCACGAGGATCCCGAGCACCTGCCGGCCGGTCACCCGCTCCCGCAGGAACGTGGCGCCCAGCAGCACGGTGAACGGGCCCGACATCTGCAGCACGAGCGACGCGAGGCCGGCGGGCATCCCCGCCGCCATCCCCCAGTACAGGAAGAGGAACTGCAGCGCGCCGAACCCGAGCCCGTAGCCGACCACCCAGCGCACGGGCACGTCCGGCCACGGCACCAGGAAGACGGTGGGCAGCGCGATGAGCGCGAACCGCAGCGCGACGAGGAACATCGGCGGGAAGTGCTGCAGCGACGCGTCGATGGCGATGAAGTTCAGCCCCCACAGGAGGGCGACGAGGACGGCGAGCAGCCGGTGGCGGGCGGGCATGCGCCCAGCCTCCCCGGGCAGACGTTGAAGGACAAGCGAAAGTTGCTTCACTCTGTCTGTAGTCTGGCTTCATGGATGTCCGGCACCTGGAGCTGCTCCGCGAGCTCGCCGACCGGGGCAGCGTCACCGCCGTCGCCCGCGCCACCCACCGCACGCCGTCGGCTGTGTCCCAGCAGCTGCGCACCGCCCAGCGCGAGCTGCGCACGCCGCTCGTCGAGCCGTCCGGCCGCGGGCTGCGGCTCACGGACGCCGGCCGGCTGCTGGCCGAGGGCGGGGCGAGCGTCGCCGCCGCGCTCGCGCAGGTCCAGGCCCGGTGGGACGAGTTCCAGGGCGAGCCGTCGGGCACGGTCACCGTCGCGGCGGGGGGCCGCGCCGCGACGGTGCAGCACCCCCCCCGCA
>NZ_JBHXAW010000202.1:0-8327 GCF_042726645.1 Isoptericola sp. NPDC060257 | reverse complement strand
ACCGACGGGGGCTCGGCCGGCTCGGCCGCCGAGGTGCCCCCGGAGACCGGGACGGCGCAGTCGAGCGCGGAGCGCGAGCCCACCGCGCCGGGGGACGAGAGCCCCGGCCGCTCGCCGTCGGGCGGCGACGTGAACCCCGAGCCGGAGAAGGGTGGCAGCGATGACTGACCTCATGCCGGTGCTCACGGACACGTGGGACGCCGAGCGGTCGTGGAAGCTGGCGTCGTACGAGGCCGCCGGCGGGTACGCCGGGCTGCGCAAGGCCCTGACGATGGAGCCCGCGGACCTCGTGCAGACGGTCAAGGACTCCGGGCTGCGCGGCCGCGGCGGCGCCGGCTTCCCGACCGGCATGAAGTGGGGCTTCCTGCCCCCGCCGGACGGTGGCCCGCGCTACCTCGTGGTCAACGCGGACGAGTCCGAGCCCGGCACGTGCAAGGACATCCCGCTCATGCTGGCGAGCCCGCAGCACCTGGTGGAGGGCATCGCGATCACCAGCTACGCGATCGGCTGCCACCACGCGTTCGTGTACGTGCGCGGGGAGGTGCTGCACGTGTACCGGCGGCTGATGGCCGCGGTGCAGGAGGCGTACGACGCCGGGTTCCTCGGCAAGGACGTGCTCGGCACCGGCTTCGACCTGGACGTCACCGTGCACGCCGGCGCCGGCGCCTACATCTGCGGCGAGGAGACGGCGCTGCTCGACTCGCTCGAGGGCCAGCGCGGCCAGCCGCGGCTCAAGCCGCCGTTCCCCGCCGTCGCGGGCCTGTACGCGAGGCCCACGGTGGTGAACAACGTCGAGTCCATCGCGTCGGTCCCGGGCATCGTCGCGCGCGGTGCCGACTGGTTCGCCGGCATGGGCACCGCGAAGTCGCAGGGGCACGGCCTGTTCTCCCTGTCCGGGCACGTCACCCGCCCGGGCCAGTACGAGGCGCCGCTCGGGATCACGCTGCGCGAGCTGCTCGACCTGGCCGGCGGGATCCGGGCCGGGCACGAGCTGAAGTTCTGGACGCCGGGCGGGTCGTCGACGCCGCTGTTCACGGCCGACCACCTCGACACCCCGCTCGACTACGAGTCGGTGGGGGCGGCGGGGTCGATGCTCGGCACCCGCGCGCTGCAGCTCTTCGACGACACGACGTGCGTCGTCCGCGCGGTGAGCCGGTGGACCGACTTCTACGCGCACGAGTCGTGCGGCAAGTGCACGCCGTGCCGCGAGGGCACCTACTGGCTCAAGCAGGTGCTGCACCGCATCGAGGCCGGCCAGGGCGAGGAGCGCGACGTCGACCTCCTGCTCGACCTGTGCGACAACATCCTCGGCCGCGCGTTCTGCGCGCTCGGCGACGGCGCGACGTCGCCCGTGACGTCGAGCATCCAGCTCTTCCGCGACGAGTACCAGGCGCACATCGACGGCCGCGGGTGCCCCTTCGACCCGAGCGCGAGCGCCCTGTTCCCGTACACCCCCAAGCAGTCGCCGGCGCTCGCCGGGGCGGGAGGTCACTGATGACGGCGACCACGGACAAGTCCACCGCGGCCGCGCCCCCGGTGGAGACGGTCACGCTCACCATCGACGAGGTCGAGGTGACGGTGCCGAAGGGCACGCTGATCATCCGCGCGGCCGAGCAGGTGGGCATCCAGGTCCCGCGGTTCTGCGACCACCCGCTGCTCGAGCCCGCGGGCGCGTGCCGGCAGTGCCTGGTCGAGGTCGCGATGCCCGACCGCGAGGGCAACGTGCGGCCCATGCCGAAGCCGCAGGCGTCGTGCACCATGACGGTCACGCCCGGCATGGTCGTCAAGACGCAGCGCACGTCGCCGGTCGCCGACAAGGCGCAGCACGGGGTCATGGAGCTGCTGCTCATGAACCACCCGCTCGACTGCCCGGTGTGCGACAAGGGCGGCGAGTGCCCCCTGCAGAACCAGGCGATGAGCAACGGTCGCGCGGAGACCCGGTTCGAGGACGTCAAGCGCACCTTCCCCAAGCCGATCGCCGTGTCCACGGAGATCCTGCTGGACCGCGAGCGTTGCGTGCTGTGCCAGCGCTGCACCCGGTTCAGCGACGAGATCGCGGGCGACGCGTTCATCGCGCTGCAGGAGCGCGGCGCGCACCAGCAGATCGGCCGGTTCGACGAGACGGTGCTGGACTTCACGCCGCCGCCCGGCGAGCCCGCCGAGGCGACGTTCGGGTCGGCCGCGGCCACGGCCGGCGGTCAGCCGTTCGCGTCGTACTTCTCCGGCAACACCGTGCAGATCTGCCCGGTGGGCGCGCTCACCGGTGCGGCCTACCGGTTCCGCTCCCGGCCCTTCGACCTGGTGTCGACGCCGGGGATCTCCGAGCACGACTCGTGCGGCTCCGCGATCCGCGTCGACCACCGGCGCGGCGTGGTGCTGCGCCGGCTGTCGGGGGAGGACCCGGCGGTCAACGAGGAGTGGATCACCGACAAGGACCGCTTCGCGTTCACGTGGCAGGCGGCGCCCGACCGGCTCACCGTCCCGCTGGTGCGGGACCGGGTGCTCGACGAGCGCGGCGCCGTCGTGTCGCGCGGCGAGCTGCGGCCCGCGTCGTGGGTGGAGGCGCTCGAGCTCGCCGCCGAGGGCCTGGCCGCCGCCCGCGCGGCCGGCGGCGTCGGGGTGCTGCCCGGCGGCCGGCTGACCGTCGAGGACGCGTTCGCCTGGTCGCGCTACGCGCGCACGGTGCTCGGCACCGACGACGTCGACCTGCGGGCCCGCGTGGGCTCGGCGGAGGAGACGGCGTTCCTGGGCCACGCGGTGGCGGGCACCGGCGTCGGCGTGACCTTCGGCGACGTCGAGGCCGCGCCCGCCGTGCTGCTCGCCGGCCTCGAGGCCGAGGAGGAGGCCGGCGTCACCTTCCTGCGGCTGCGCAAGGGGGTGCGCAAGCACGGCACGAAGGTGTGGGCCGTCGCCCCGTTCGCGAGCCGCGGTCTCGCCCGGCTCGACGGCGAGCTGCTGCCCGCCGCGCCCGGCACCGAGGCGGAGTGGCTGGGCATCCTCGCCACCCGCGCCGGCGGCGGGCTCGTGCCCGTCGACTCCGACACCGCCACGCTGGGCGCCGTCGCCGACGGGCTCGCGACGCCCGGCGCGCTGATCCTGGTGGGCGAGCGGCTCGCGTCGGCGCCCGGCGCCTACGGGGCGGTCCTGCGGCTCGCGGAGGCCACCGGCGCACGTGTCGCCTGGATCCCGCGCCGCGCGGGGGAGCGCGGCGGCCTCGAGGCGGGCCTCCTGCCCGGGCTGCTGCCCGGCGGCCGCCCGCTGACCGACCCCGCGGCCCGCGCCGAGGTGGCCGCGGCCTGGGGCGTCGACGCGGACGCGCTGCCGGCCGTGCCGGGGCGCGACGTCGCGGAGATCCTCGACGGGCTCTCCGTCGGGCAGCTCGGCGGCGTCCTCGTCGGCGGGGTGGAGCTCGCCGACCTGCCCGACCCCGCCCACGCCCGGCGCGCGCTCGCGGCCGCAGGCTTCGTGGTCTCGCTCGAGGTCCGTCGCTCGGAGGTCACCGAGCTGGCCGACGTCGTGCTCCCCGTCGCCCCGCCCGTGGAGCGGGCCGGGTCGTACTGGAACTGGGAGGGGCGCGTCCGCGCGTTCGGCCAGGCGCTGGAGTCGTCGGCGCTGCCCGACCACCGCGTGCTCGACGCGCTGGCCGACCAGGCCGGCGTCGCGCTCGGCGCGGCGACCGCGCTCGACGCGCACCGCGCGATCGCGGCGCTGCCGGCCTGGGGCGGGGCGCGCGTGCCGGCACCGGAGGGGGAGCCGGTCGAGCCGCCCGCGGTGCCGACCGGGTCCGCCGTGCTGGCGAGCTGGCACCTGCTGCTCGACGACGGCGCCCTGCAGGACGGCGAGCAGTTCCTCGCCGGCACCGCCAAGCGGCCCGTGGCGCGGATGTCGGCGGCCACGGCGGCCGCCGTCGACGTGTACGACGGCGACCGCGTGACCGTGGCCACCGACCGCGGCGCCGTGACGGTGCCCGTCGCCATCACGGAGATGGTCGACCACGTGGTGTGGCTGCCGCTCGCGTCGCGCGGGTGCCGCGTGCACGACACGCTCGGCGCCGCGCCGGGCGACCTGGTGCGGATCGGCGCGCCGGAGGCGGTCGCCGCCGGCGGGGTCCCGGGCTCGACCGACGAGAAGTCACAGGGAGGGGCCGCATGATCCCCGGCGTCGCGTCCGACTTCAGCAACGACTGGCTGTGGGTGTCGCTGATCAAGGCGGTGCTCATCGTCGTCTTCCTGCTGACCAGCGTGCTCTTCGCGATCTGGTTCGAGCGCAAGGTCGTGGCGCGCATGCAGGTGCGCCCGGGACCCAACTGGCACGGCCCGTTCGGCCTGCTGCAGTCGCTCGCGGACGCGATGAAGCTGCTGCTCAAGGAGGACGTGAACGTCACCCGGGCCGACCGGATCGTGTACCTGCTGGCGCCGATGATCTCGGTGTTCTGCGCGCTGCTGGTGTTCGCCGTCATCCCGTTCGGCCCCGAGGTGACGATCCCGTTCACCGACTACTCGACGCCCGCGCAGCTCACCGACTTCCCCGTCGCGATCCTGTACGTCCTGGCCTGCGCGTCGATGGGCGTCTACGGGATCGTGCTGGGCGGCTGGTCGTCGGGCTCCACGTACCCGCTGCTCGGGTCGGTGCGGTCCACGGCCCAGGTGATCTCGTACGAGCTCGCCATGGGGCTCTCGCTGGTCAGCGTGTTCATCATGGCCGGCTCGATGTCGACCTCCCAGATCGTGGCGTCGCAGACCAGCATCTGGTGGTTCCTGCCTCTGCTGCCCGCGTTCGTCGTCTACGTCATCTCGATGATCGGCGAGACCAACCGGCTCCCGTTCGACCTGCCGGAGGCCGAGGGCGAGCTCGTCTCCGGCTACATGACCGAGTACAGCTCGATGAAGTTCGCCTGGTTCTTCCTGGCGGAGTACATCAACATGCTCAACGTCTCCGCGGTCGCCACCACGCTCTTCCTGGGCGGCTGGCGGGCGCCGTGGCCGCTGTCGGCGATCAACGACGGGATGTTCAACACCGGCTGGTGGCCCGTGCTGTGGTTCCTGGTCAAGCTCTGGCTGGTCATGTTCGTGTTCGTCTGGGTGCGCGGCACGCTGCTGCGGCTGCGCTACGACCAGTTCATGTCGTTCGGCTGGAAGGTGCTCATCCCGGTCGCGCTGGTGTGGGTCGTGGTGCTGAGCGTGTTCCAGTACCTCGGCCTGGCGGGCGTCACCCGCACCCAGCTCATCACCGGCGTCGCCGTCGCGGCGGTGGTCGTCATCGGCCTCCTGTGGCTCTGGCCCGACCGGAAGGCGAAGGCCGCCGACGGCGACGGACCACCGGGGGGCGCGCGCCGTCCGGCCGGCGACTTCGACGCCTTCGCCGACGGGTTCCCCGTGCCGCCGCTGCCCGGCCAGGCCCTGCCGCCGTCGCCCCGCGCGCGCCGGCACGTGATGCAGGCCGCCGACGTCCCGGGCGCGTCCGCCGCCCCCGACCCCGCCGTCGACCGATCCGAGGAGACGCGATGACCGACAAGCCGTACGAGCCGCTGCGCCCGTCCAAGGGACCGCTGGGGGAGCTGTTCGCCCCGGTGGCCGGGTTCGGCGTGACGTTCTCGTCGATGTTCCGGCCCACGGTGACGGAGCAGTACCCGCGCAAGAAGACGGCGCCGCAGCGCCGGTACCACGGGCGCCACCAGCTCAACCGCTACGCGGACGGGCTGGAGAAGTGCATCGGCTGCGAGCTGTGCGCGTGGGCGTGCCCCGCCGACGCGATCTACGTGGAGGGCGCGGACAACGCGGAGCTGCCCGACGGCGAGCACATGTCGCCCGGGGAGCGCTACGGCCGCGTCTACCAGATCAACTACCTGCGCTGCATCTTCTGCGGGCTGTGCATCGAGGCGTGCCCCACCCGGGCGCTCACGATGACGAACGACTACGAGCTCGCCGGGCCCGACCGCGCCGGGATGATCTACGAGAAGCAGGACCTGCTCGCCCCGCTCGCGGAGGGGATGCTCGCCGCGCCGCACCCGATGGTCGAGGGGACCACGGACACCGAGTACTACCGCGGCGAGGTCACCGCCCCGACGGCGCAGCAGGTCGACTGGGTGCGCGAGCACCGGCCGGACGACCCGACCTTGGACGCCGCCGCGCGCGTGGCGCACGGGGACGCGCCGCCCCCGACCCCGCGCCGGCACCGGCTGCGCGGCAGCGCCACCAAGGCCGCCGTCGCGACCCGGCAGGCCGCCGAGGGCGGGCACGTCGCGACGCTCCCCAGCCCTGACCTGACGGACGGCCCGCGGTGACGGCGTCGGGCGCGGAGGCCGCGCTGTTCTGGGTGCTCGCGCCGCTCATGGTGCTCGCCGCGCTCGGGCTGCTGTTCGCCCGCAAGGCGGTGCACGCCGCGGTGTGCGTGATGTTCGTGATGGTCGGGCTGGCCATCCTCTACGTGGCGCAGGAGGCGCCGTTCCTCGGCGTCGTGCAGGTGGTCGTCTACACGGGCGCCGTGATGATGCTCTTCCTGTTCGTGCTGATGCTGGTGGGCGTCGACTCCGCCGACTCGCTGACCGAGACCATCAAGGGCCAGCGCTGGCTGGGCGTGCTGCTCGGGCTCGGGCTGGTCGTGGTGCTGCTCGGCGTGATCGCGCAGGCGGCGTTCCCGCCCGCGGTCGGGCTGGCCGCGACCGAGGAGCTCACCAACCCGGTGGCTCTCGCCCGGGTGCTGCTCGGCGACTACGTCCTCGCGATGGAGGTGGTCGGCGTCCTGCTGGTCACCGCCGCGCTGGCCGGCCTGGTGCTCACGCACCGTCGTCGGCTCAGCGTGCGGCCCACCCAGCGCGTCCTCGCGGCCGCGCGCGTGGCCGCCCTGCCGCAGGGCAGCACGCTCACGCCGCTGCCCGCGCCCGGCGTCTACGCGCAGAACAACGCCATGGACACGCCGGCGCTCGGCCCCGACGGCGAGCCGCTGCCGCACTCCGTGCCGCGCGTGCTGCGCATCCGCGGGCAGGAGCGGTCGGCCACGGCGGTCCTCGCCGAGGAGGAGACGCTCGTCGGCCGCGACCTGTCGGGCACACGGCTCACCGGGCCGCGCCCTGCGCCGGACGAGCGCGAGATCGACGACGGGTTGTCAGACGTTCGGAGCACCCCGTCGGACCCTGCGTCCGACACGGGCTCCGGCACGGGGGAGGTGCGCTGATGGAGATCACCCACTACCTGGGGCTGGCCGCGATCCTGTTCGCGATCGGCGCGACGACGGTGCTGCTGCGGCGCAACGCCATCGTGGTGTTCATGGGCGTGGAGCTGATGCTCAACGCCACCAACCTCGCGTTCGTGACGTTCGCGCGCATCCACGGCGACGTGACGGGCCAGGTGCTCGCCTTCTTCGTGATGGTGGTCGCCGCGGCCGAGGTCGTGGTGGGGCTCGCGATCATCATCACGATCTTCCGTTCCCGCCGGTCGGCCTCGGTCGACGACGTCAACCTGCTGCACAGCTGAGAGGCGACCTGTGGACACGCAGACGACGATGCAGACTCTCTCCCTCGCCCCCTGGCTGGTCGCGACCCCGATGATCGGCGCCCTCGTGCTGCTGGTCGCCGGCCGGCGCACCGACCGGTGGGGGCACTGGCTGGGCGTGCTGGCCAGCGTGGCGACGTTCGTCGTCGGGCTGGTGATGCTGCTGGACATGCTGGGCGCCCCGGCGGACCAGCGGGTGGGCACCCACACCGTGGGTACGTGGATCGACGCGGGGGCCCTGCACGTGGACCTCGGGTTCCAGGTGGACCCGCTGTCGATGACGTTCGTGATGCTCGTGACGTTCGTCGGCACGCTGATCCACGTGTACTCGGTGGCGTACATGGACCACGACGTCGACCGGCGCCGGTTCTTCGGGTACCTCAACCTGTTCGTCGCGGCGATGCTGCTGCTGGTGCTCGCGGACTCCTACCTGCTGCTCTTCGTCGGCTGGGAGGGCGTGGGCCTGGCGTCGTTCCTGCTCATCGGGTTCTGGGACGGCAAGCGGGAGAACGCGGTCGCGGGCAAGAAGGCGTTCGTCATGAACCGCGTCGGCGACATGGGGCTCATCGTCGCGATGATGCTCCTGCTGGCGACCTTCGGTTCGCTGAGCTTCGGCACGGTGCTGCCGGCGGCCGGCGAGGGCGCGACGGCGGCCGGCCAGGGCGTGATGACCGCCATCGGCCTCATGCTCCTGCTGGCGGCGTGCGGCAAGTCCGCGCAGCTGCCGCTGCAGGCCTGGCTCGGGGACGCGATGGCCGGCCCGACGCCCGTGTCGGCGCTCATCCACGCGGCCACGATGGTGACCGCGGGCGTCTACCTGCTGGTGCGCTCCGGCCC
>NZ_JBHXAW010000201.1:0-8330 GCF_042726645.1 Isoptericola sp. NPDC060257 | reverse complement strand
GGTAGTCCGGGTAGTCCTTACCGCGCGCGAACCGCATCCCGTGGCGCTCGGCGGTCGTGACGAAGTCCGCGACCCCGTCCACGAACGCCTCCTTGCGCTCCCGCGAGGTCGACCGGCCGACCTCCCCGACCGTCTCCTCGAGGTAGGTGAGGGCCTCCTCGCGGGAGTCGCCCGCGCCCGCACGCTCCATCAGCGGGTTGACCGGCAGCCAGAGCCCGCCCCCGGACATCGCCGAGCTGCCACCCCACTTCTCCGTGCCCTCGACGATCAGGACGCTGAGCCCCGCGTCCACGGCACCCAGGGCGGTCGCGAAGCCCGCGGACCCGCTGCCCACCACCACGACGTCGTAGGTGTGGTCGAACCGGGGCTGGGACGGCACGGGCATGACGGCTCCTCTCATCCGGACACTACTGTCCGGTTCGCTGGCACCGATCGTCCTGCACCGGAGGCCGGGCGTCAATGGGCCAGGCGAAGGCCGACAGGCCGGTCGAGTCGCACCGCGGCCCCGCTCGCCGACAATGTCCTCTACCCGCCGACTCCGGACCTGATCACGCTCGCGTCGCGTGGCTCATCGATCGACGCGTCGATCGGGCCCGTCGGGGAAATCGAGGTCGCGGCTCTGGTCTGCGTCCTGACGCAACCCCACGAGCCTCCGGACTCACCGGGACGGCTCAGTGCCCATCGGCTCTCATGCGTCTGGTGTCGTATGCCCACATCGCGACCTCGACGCGGTTGCGGGCGCCGAGCTTGGTCATCAACGATGCGACGTGGGTCTTGACCGTGCTCAGGCCGACGAAGAGCACGGTGGCGATCTCGGCGTTGGTCCGGCCCCGCGCCACCAGCGCGAGCACCTCCTCCTCGCGCTCGGTGAGCGGGTCGATGGGCTGGACCGGTACCGCCGGCGCCTGGTCGGCGAAGGTTGCCAGCAGCCGCCGCGTGACGTTGGGGGCGATCAGCGCGTCCCCGTCGGCCGCCGCGTGGACGGCCTGCACGAGGAGTCCTGGCCCGGCGTCCTTGAGCAGGAAGCCGCGGGCACCGGCGCGCAGGGCGCCGAGGACGTACTCATCGAGGTCGAAGGTGGTGATCACGACGACCGGCATCGGGTCCGTCACACCTGGCCCGGCCAGGCGCCGCGTCACCTCGACGCCGTCGAGCCCGGGCATCCGGATGTCGACGAGGAGGACATCAGGACGCAGCCGAGTCGCCAGATCGAGCGCTGCGGGCCCGTCTGCCGCCTCCCCCACGACCTCGAGGTCGGGTTGCGCACCGAGGATCATCACCAGCCCGGTCCGGACCAGGTCCTGGTCGTCGGCCACGACAACACGGATCGTCATGTCAGCGTCTCCACCGGCAGCACGGCCTCGACCACCCAGCCGCCCTCGGGTGCCGGGCCCGCGGAGAGCGACCCGCCGAGGAGCTGGGCGCGTTCGGCCATGCCCAGCAGGCCGAATCCAGGCTCCGGTGCGGGCCCTGGCTCGGTCCGTCCGTCGTCGCTGACACGCAGCCTGACGGCGTCGCCCTCCCGGCGTACGTCGATCCCGACGCGGGTCGCGCTCCGGGCGTGCCGTACGGCGTTGGTCAGCGACTCCTGCGCGAGCCGGTAGAGCGTGGCGTCCACGGGTCGTGCCAGCCGGGTCAACGAACCGTTCAGCGAGACCTCGACGGCGGGCGTCGCGTCGGCGCGCGCCAGAGCAAGCAGATCCGCGATACCCCGCTGCGGTGAGCAGGCGACGGCGTGCTCCTCACGCAGCACCCGCACCATGGACCTCATCTCCTCCAGGGTTCGCGACGCTTCGGACTCGATCGCAGCGAGGACCTCGACAGCCTTCTCGGGCTGGACGCCGGCGACCACGCCACCGGCCTGCGCCTGCACCGCGATGGCCGAGACGTGGTGGGCCACGGTGTCGTGCAGCTCGCGCGCCAGCGCCACCCGCTCCTGATTGCGGATCTCGCGCTGTCGGCGATGCCAGAGGTCCGCGCGGTAGCGGAACACCACCGCGAGAGCGACGAACAGCAGCAGGAGGACGGTCCCGCCGAAGACGTCGGCCCAGGTCGCGGACGAGGCGTACATCCCGAGCACGACGACGACCGCCACGAACGCCGTCCCCAGGACGATCTCCCGTCCCGAGCCCCACCGCACCAGGGAGTAGAGCAGGATCGGGACGGCGATCATGGAGTAGAGGCCGAGGTCCCCGGCGTGCGTCGTCAGCTGGAGGACCGAGAGCAGCCCGGCGACGCCCCACCCGACCAGGGCGGCCGTCAGGGGGCGGCTCCGCCGCCAGAGCAAGGCAGGGATCAGCGCCAGGGCGAGGACCGACACCAGGGGTCGCCAGGCCACGTCCGGCCGGACGATGCCCTCGACCAGGGCGGCCGCCACGAACACGCCCACCAGCAGCCAGTCGAGCCGACCGACGGGTCGGGCGCCAGCGGGCCGCGGCTCGTGCCAGATCGAGCGCCGGACTGTGACCACGGCTCCAGCCTAGGGATCGGCGTGCCCCAGCGTACCGGCCGAAAGCATGAGAGGGAGACCGTCCGATCGGCCAGGTGGGCTCCGGCCCCCTGGCCGGTGCGCACGCCGCCCGGGCTCGACGAGCGTGGACCTACCGATCCTCACCACGACGACGGAGCCCATGATGAGTACACGACAGCCCACCACCACGCTGGAAGACCCGCGGATCACGGTAAGAGCAAAGCTTGCCGCAGCATGGACCAGCTTCATGTTCCTGTACGCCTACGTCGACATCCTCGGCTTCTTCACGCCCGGCATCGTCGAAGACATCCTCGACGGCCGGGTCTTCGAGTTCGACCTCTCCCAGATCTTTTCGACCACGGCACTGACCCTCATGGCCATCCCGATCTTCATGGTCGTGCTGTCGATGACGCTGCCCGCCCGCATGAGCCGCACCGCAAGCCTCGTCGTGGCCGTGCTCTACGTCCCCGTCACCGTGTTCAACGTGGCCGGCGGGTTCTGGCTGTACTTCTACGGGCTCGGCGCCGTCCTCGAACTGATCGTCCTCGCCCTCATCCTGAGGTACGCCTGGACCTGGCCCCGCACTGCACCCACGGCAGCCGCGGCGACCAACCCGGAACGTGAAACCGCTCGCGCCCAGCAGGAGGCGTGACCCCGAGCGCAGTCCGAAGTGACCAGCATCATCGCAGGTCAGGGACTCGCCGCTGGTCCCACAGCACGCACGGCAAAGGCCCCCTGCTCAGCGTTTCCGCTGGCCAGGGGGCCTTGCTCACGGGTGGGCGATACTGGGTTCGAACCAGTGACCTCTTCGGTGTGAACGAAGCGCGCTACCACTGCGCCAATCGCCCGGTGCGTGGACGATATTAGCCACAGATCGGGCGGCGGACCAAACCGGCGCCGCGGGCACTCAGGGGTCGAGGCGCTCGCGGCAGTTCCGCTCGAAGAGCTCGCGCGCCGCGCGGGTCACGTCCCCCACCTCGACGTCGGCGCCGTCCAGCCAGACGACCGGCTGGACGTTGCGCCCCGACGACGTGAGCGCGAGCTGCGCGCGCCCCTGCGTCACCTCGTCGAGCACCGTGAACGGCAGCTCGCCCTCCTTGGCCTCGCGCACGGGCAGGCCCTCCTCGGCCGCCCACTCGAGCGTGAGGGCGCGGGTGATGCCGGCGAGGCACCCGGAGTCGAGGACCGGGGTGACCAGCTCGCCGTCGCGCTCCACGAACACGTTGGAGCCCGTCCCCTCGCACAGGTCGCCGACGGTGTTGGGCAGGATCGACTCGTCGCCGCCCTTGCCCACGGCGTCCGCGAGCGCCACCACGTTCTCGGCGTACGACGTCGTCTTGAGCCCCGCGACGGCGGACCGCTCGTTGCGCGGCCACGGCGAGCGCGCGGACCGCGACGTGGGCGCCATGGCCGACTGCTGCGCGGCCACGACGACGGTCTGCGGCGCGTCGACGCGGCCGGAGCCGAGCGGCCCGACGCCGGCCGTCACGGTGATGCGGAGCCGGCCGTCGAACGCGCCGTCGAGCCGCACGGCCTCGGCGAGCGCGGCCGCGACGCCGTCGCGCACCTTCTGCTCGTCGGGGGCCGCGAGACCCAGCCCGGTGGCCGAGCGCGCGAGGCGCCGGAGGTGCCGCGTCAGCGCGAACGCCCGGCCGTCGAAGATCGTGCAGGTCTCGAAGACGCCGTCGCCGACGGTGATGCCGTGGTCGACGGCGCTCAGCGCAGCCTCTCCCGGCCCGACGAGGCGGCCCTCCGCCCAGATCACCAGACTCATGGGGCCAGTGTGCCCGACATCACGCCCGGACGGCGTCGCCCGGGGCGTTCGAGTTCACCCCTGGTTCACCCCGGAAGCTCGTAGCGGGTGGCCCGCGCCCGTCTCACCATCAGAGAACGGGTCGCGACAGCGCGACCCCTGCACGATCGAGGAGATCGGCATGAGACAGGTGTTTCGTGTGCTCGCGTACGTCGTCGCCGCCGGCGTCGTCGTCCAGGCCGCCGTGATGGTCTATGCGGTCGCCGGTCTGGGGCTCTTCATCGACGAGGGCGGTGTGCTTGACCAGGCCGCGATGGACCAGTCCGCGGCCGGGGAGTCGCTGTTCCCCGAGGAGATCGGCCTGCTGCTCCACGGGATGAACGGCACGATGGTCCTGCCGGCCGTCGCCCTGCTGGCCTTCGTCGCGTCGTTCTTCGCCGGCGTCCGCGGCGCCTGGCGGTGGGGGCTGGCGATCCTCCTGCTGGTGGCGCTCCAGGTCACGCTCGGCCTCGCGGGTCACAGCATCCCGTTCCTCGGCGCCCTGCACGGGGTCAACGCCCTGCTGCTCTTCGCCGTCGCGATGTACACCGGCTGGCGCGTGACGGCGCGCGACCGGGCCGAGCACGCGGCGCCCGCCGTCGCGTCCCCGGGCCTGGCCGCCGGCGGCGTCGCGCCCTGACCTCGGCGCACCATGACGGCCGACCGCTCACCGGTCCTGCGGCGCGTCGTCGCCGGCCTGGTGGCGGCGGCCGTCCTGGTGCCGCTCCTGCTGCTCTGGCAGACCAGCAGGACGCCCGGCCGGTTCTCCGTCTCGGAGGCGGGCGCGTTCGAGCGGGGCAGCGGGCCCCGCGTCACGACGCCCGAGGGTCACTCGGGCCACGGCGGCGTGCCTGCGGCCGCCGCCGCGAGCGTCGACACCCTGGTGGCCCCGACCGGCCCTGCCGACGTGGCGCTCACCCTCACCGCGCGCGCCGAGCGCGTCGAGCTCGCGCCCGGCGCCACGACCGACGCGTACACGGTGAACGGGACCACCCCCGGCCCGACGCTGCGCGCCACGCAGGGCGACCTGGTCGAGGTGAGGTTCGTCAACGAGAGCGTGCCGGGCGGCGCCACGCTGCACTGGCACGGGATCGACGTGCCGAACGCCGCGGACGGCGTGGCAGGCGTGACGCAGGACGCCGTGCCGGTCGGCGGGTCGCACACGTACCGGTTCGTCGCCTCCGACGCGGGCACCTACTGGTACCACTCGCACCAGGTCTCGCACGAGCAGGTGCGCAAGGGGCTGCTCGGGGCGGTGGTGGTGTCCCCGCGGCGGGACGCCCGACCGGCCGGCGGGCCGGAGGTCGCGAGGCTGCTGGACGACGCCGTCGACGTCCCGGCGCTGGTGCACCGCTACGGGGCGCGGCGCACGGTGCAGGGGGCGACCGGGGACCTGCCGGTCGACGTCCCGCCGGGGACGGCGGCGCGCGTCCGGGTGATCAACACCGACAACGGCGTCCTCCCCGTGTGGGTGGGCGGGGCTCCCTTCCGCCTCCTCGCCGTCGACGGCACCGACGTGCACGGCCCGCCCGAGGTGCGCGACCGCGCCGTCGTGGTCCCCGCCGGCGGGCGCGCGGACCTGCTCGTCGTGGCGCCGGGGGACGGCTCGGCGGCACGCGTCGAGCTGGGCGGCGCCTCCGCCGTCGTCGTCGGGCCCGACGGCGCGGCGTCCTCGGCGACGCGCCGCCCGACGGCGACCCTCGACCTGCTCGCCTACGGGACGCCCGCGCCGCTCGGCCTGGACCCGGGCGCGGCCGACCGCTCGTTCGACTACGTCATCGGCCGGGCGCCCGGGTTCCTCGACGGCAAGCCGGGCATGCACTGGACGGTGAACGGGCACACCTACCCGGACGTCCCGATGTTCGAGGTGGCGGAGGGTGACGTCGTGCGCATCCGGATCGACAACCGCAGCGGCGCCCCGCACCCGATGCACCTGCACGGCCACCACGTCGTCGTGCTGTCCCGCGACGGCGTGGCCGCGAGCGGCAGCCCCTGGTGGACGGACTCGCTCGAGGTGGCCGACGGCGAGGTCTACGACGTCGCGTTCCTCGCGGACAACCCGGGGATCTGGATGGACCACTGCCACAACCTGCCGCACGCCACCGAGGGCCTCGTGGCGCACCTCATGTACACGGGGGTCGCGACGCCGTACCTGCTGGGGCACGACAGCGGCAACGTCCCGGAGTGACAGGCGCCGGGGTGGTGCTCAGCGGCGCAGCACCAGGTGCGTCACCTCCGGCGTGACGCGCGCGGACACCGTGCGCAGGTCGTGCGTTCCGACGCCCTGGAACAGGCGCACCCCCTCCACGTCGAGCACCACGGGCGCGACGTGCAGCCGCAGCTCGTCGATGAGGTCCGCGGCGAGGAACTGATTGACGGTCGTCGCCCCGCCGGCCACGGACACGTTCCGGTCGCCGGCCGCCTCGCGCGCCCGGGCGAGGGCCTCCTGCGGCCCGCCGGTCACGAAGTGGAACGTGGTGCCGCCCTGCATCTCGATCGGGTCGCGCTCGTGGTGCGTGAGGACGAAGACCGGCGCGTGGTACGGCGGGTCCTCGCCCCACCAGCCGCGCCACGAGAGGTCCCACTCCCCGCGGCCCGGGCTGAACATGTTGCGGCCCATGACGAACGCGCCCGCCGCGGTGATCGCGTCGAGCTCCGCCCGGTGGTCGTCCGGGTTGTCGAACATCCACGCGTGCATGATCCGTTCGCCGTCGCCGACGCCGTCGCCGAACGGCTGGTCGAGGGACTGGTTCACCCCCGCGGAGATGCCGTCGAGGGAGATGCCGAGGTCGCAGGTCACCTGTGTCATGCACGTGAGACGTCCCGACTCCCCCGGACTCATCGCTCCGACGACGCGAGCCCCACCAGCCGGTCCGCCTTGAGCTCCGTCTCGTCCCACTCCCGCTCGGGGTCGCTCCCCCACGTGATCCCGGCGCCGGTGCCGAACCGCAGGACGCCGCCGTCGCCCGCGTCCTCCCACCAGAAGGTGCGGATCCCGACGGCGAGCTCGGCGCGCCCGGCGTCGCCGTCGACCCAGCCCACGGCTCCGCAGTAGGGCCCGCGGGCGGTCGGCTCGAGCTCGGCGATCAGCCGCAGCGCGGACGACTTGGGCGCCCCGGAGACCGACCCCGGCGGGAACGTGGCCTCGAGCGCCCGCGCCCAGAGCCCGGGGCCGGCGGCGAGCAGCTCCCCGCGCACGCGGGACACGAGGTGGACGAGCCCGGGGTGCTCCTCGACGGAGAGCAGGTCGGTCACGTCGACGGTGCCGGGGCGGCAGACGCGCTGCAGGTCGTTGCGCACGAGGTCGGTGATCATCACGTTCTCGGCGCGGTCCTTGGCGGTGAGGCCGGACGGCGTGCGCGCCGTGCCCTTGATCGGGCCCGAGGCGAGCGACGTCCCGCCGGGGGCGGCCTCGAGCGAGAGGTAGAGCTCCGGGGAGGCGCTCACGACCCACACGGGGTCGAGCCCGCTCGCGGCGGGCACGTGCACCGCGGCCGCGTAGGGGGCGGGGTTGCCGGCCGTCAGCCGCGCGGCGAGCGCGGCGGCGTCGGGCTCGGCACCGGCGCCCGCGCCCGTCGCGGCCAACGGCGCGGACAGGACCCGGCACACGTTGACCTGGTAGACGTCGCCGCGCCGCACCCGCTCCCGGACCGTCGCCACCGCGCGGACGTAGGAGTCCCGGTCGAGCGAGCTGGCCCAGGACGACGGCGCGGGGCCGTGCCAGGACCTCCCGTCGCTCCCCGGCGCCGGAGCGGGCCCCACGTCGGCGAACCGCCACGCGCGGGCCCGGCCGCCCGGCCGCGTGGCGCCGTCGCGTCCCAGGTCGGCCTCGAAGTCGGCGACGACGAACCACAGCCCCGAGTCGAGCCGTTCCGGCTGCTCGGAGAGGTCGACGCACTCGACGGCGCGCGACGCACGGCGGCCGGCGAACGCGGCCCAGGAGGTCGGCTCGTGCACACGAGCACGCTAGCGGGTCCCGCGCGGAGCCCCGGGCGGGGGCGATTGGACGGACCGCCAGGGGTCCACTAATGTTTGGGGCGCGCCAGAACGGCGGGCACCGCAGGGTGT
>NZ_JBHXAW010000200.1:0-8404 GCF_042726645.1 Isoptericola sp. NPDC060257 | reverse complement strand
ATGCTGCAGGTCAGACGCCGGCGGGACCGGCGACCACGTCCTCCTCGTCCACCACGGGGGCGCTGAACTGCGACTCGTAGAGCCGCGCGTAGGCTCCGCCGGCGGCGAGCAGCGTGTCGTGGTCGCCCTGCTCCACGATCTGCCCGTGCTCCATGACGACGATGGTGTCGGCGTCGCGGATGGTCGACAGGCGGTGCGCGATGACGAACGACGTGCGGTTCGCCCGGAGCGCGTTCATCGCCTGCTGCACGAGCACCTCGGTGCGGGTGTCGACCGAGCTCGTCGCCTCGTCGAGCACGAGGATCTCCGGGTCGGCGAGGAACGCCCGGGCGATGGTCAGCAGCTGCTTCTCGCCCGCCGAGAGCGAGGTCGCCTCGTCGTCGAGCAGCGTCGCGTACCCGTCGGGCAGCGTGCGCACGAACGGGTCCACGTGCGTGGCCTCGGTCGCGGCGAGGAACTCCGCCTCGCCGACCGTGGCGCCGTCGCGCACCCCGTACCGCAGGTTCTCCTCGATGGTGCCCTTGAACAGCCATGTGTCCTGCAGCACCATGCCGATCCGCGAGCGCAGGTCGTCGCGCGTCAGGTCCCGGCTGTCCACGCCGTCGAGCGTGATCCGGCCGGAGTCGACCTCGTAGAACCGCATGAGCAGGTTGACCAGCGTCGTCTTGCCGGCGCCCGTGGGGCCGACGATCGCGATCGTCTGCCCGGGCTCCGCCACGAGGTCGAGGTGCTCGATGAGCGGCGTCTCGGGGTCGTAGGAGAACGAGACGTCCTCGAACGCGACCCGGCCCCGCACGTGGTCCAGCCGGCGCGGGTCGGCCGGGTCCGGCTCCTGCTCGGGGGCGTCGAGCAGCTCGAAGACCCGCTCGGCCGAGGCGACGCCCGACTGGAGCAGGTTCATCATCGACGCGATCTGCGTGAGCGGCTGCGTGAACTGCCGCGAGTACTGGATGAACGCCTGGACGTCTCCCAGCGACAGCTGCCCCGAGGCCACGCGCAGCCCGCCGATCACGGCCACGATCACGTAGTTGAGGTTGGCGAGGAAGCCCATCGACGGCTGCATCGTGCCGGAGATGAACTGCGACTTCCGGGAGGCGTCGTAGAGCGCCTCGTTCTCCGCGGCGAACGTCGAGGCCGCCGCCTCCTGGCGCCCGTAGACCTTGACCAGCGAGTGCCCGGTGAACATCTCCTCGACGTGCGCGTTGAGCCGGCCTGTGGCCGCCCACTGCGCCACGAACTGCGGCTGCGACCGCTTGGCGATCTGCATGGTGAGGATCACCGACAGCGGCACGGTCACCAGCGCGACCAGCGCCAGCACCCACGAGATCCAGAACATCATCCCGAGCACGCCGATCACCGTGAGGACGGAGGTCACGAGCTGCGCGAGCGTCTGGGTCGTCGTCTGCGCGACGTTGTCGATGTCGTTGGTCACGCGCGAGAGGATCTCGCCCTTGGCCTGCTTGTCGACGTAGCTCAGCGGGATGCGGTGCAGCTTGGCCTCGACGTCGTCGCGCAGGCGGCGCATCGTGTTCTGCACGGCGATCGTCATGATCCGCGCCTGCAGCCACCCGAAGAGGAACGCCCCCAGGTAGATGGCGATCACCCACACCAGGATCTCGCCGAGCCGGGTGAAGTCGACGCCCTGGCCCGCGACGACGTCGGGCAGCGAGGAGATCAGGCCGGCCTGTGCGCTGTCCCCGGAGGCGCGCAGCATGGCGGCGGCCTCGTCCCCGGTGGTCCCGGCCGGGACGCCGGCCGCGGTGAGGGCCTTGCCGACCACCCCGGCGAAGATGACGTTGGTCGCGTCGCCCAGGATCTTCGGCCCCGCCACGGTGAGCGCCACCGAGACGATCCCGCACAGGGTGAGCAGGACGACGCGAGCCCGCTCGGGGCGCATCACCCCCGCGAACCGCCGGAGCGACCCGCGGAAGTCCATCGCCTTGGCGCCCGGGGCGCCACCCATGCCACCCATGGGGCCGTGGCCGCCGCCACGGGGGCCGCCGGCCGGACGGGCCGGTGCCTTGCGTTCGGTGCTCATGCCGCCTCCTCGAGGGACATCTGGGAGGTGACGATCTCCTGGTAGGTCTCGTTGTCCGCCAGCAGCTCGGCGTGCGTGCCGCGCCCGACGATGCGCCCGTGGTCGAGCACGAGGATCTGGTCGGCGTCACGGATCGTCGCCACGCGCTGCGCGACGACGAGGACGGTCGCGTCCTGCGTGCGCGGCCGCAGGGCGGCGCGCAGCCGCGCGTCCGTGCTGTAGTCGAGGGCCGAGAAGGAGTCGTCGAACAGGTACACGCGCGGGCGCCGGACGACGGCGCGCGCGATCGCGAGCCGCTGGCGCTGCCCGCCGGAGAACGTCGTCCCGCCCTGGGCGACCGGCGCCTCGAGCCCCTCGGGGAGCGCCTCGACGAAGTCGCGCGCCTGCGCGATCTCCAGCGCGGCCCACATCTCGTCCTCGGTCGCGTCGGCCTTGCCGTAGCGCAGGTTGTCCGCCACCGTGCCGCTGAACAGGAACGCCTTCTGCGGCACCAGGCCGAGCTGCGACCCGAGGTCGCCCGTCGCCAGGTCGCGCACGTCCACGCCGTCCAGGAGCACGCGCCCGTCGGTGACGTCGAAGAGCCGCGGCACGAGGTTGAGCAGCGTCGTCTTGCCCGCGCCGGTGGAGCCGATGATCGCGGTCACCCGGCCGGGCGACGCGCTGAACGTCAGGTCGTGCAGCACGGGCTCGTCGGCGCCCGGGTAGCGGAACTCGACGCCCTCGAACGTCAGCTCGCCGCGCGGCCCCTCGCCGTCGGCCAAGGACGTGAGGGAGACCGGCGCGGACGGCTCGGTGACCGAGGTCTCGGTGTCGAGGACCTCGGAGATGCGGCCCGCGGCGACCGAGGCGCGCGGCACCATCATCACCATCATCGTCGACATCATGACGGCCATGAGGATGTACATGATGTAGCTGAGGAACGCCATGAGCGCGCCCACCTGCATCTGGCCGTTGTCGATGCGCTGCGCGCCGAACCAGAGCACGGCGACGCTCGACGCGTTCATGATGAGCATGACCATCGGGAACGCCAGCGCCATGAGCTTGCCGGCGTTCAGCGACGTGTCGTACAGCGCCTCGTTGGTGGCTCCGAACCGCTCCAGCTCGCGGTCCTCGCGGACGAACGCCCGCACCACCCGCAGGCCGGTGATCTGCTCGCGCAGCACGCCGTTGATGGCGTCGATCCGCTTCTGCATCGCCTTGAAGTAGGGCACCATCCGCCACATCAGCAGGCCCATCGCGATGCCCAGCACGGGCACCACGACGAGCAGCAGCGCGGAGAGCTCGACGTCCTCCTGCAGCGCCATGATGACGCCGCCGACCAGCATGATCGGCGCCATCACCATGATGGTGAAGGTCATCAGCACGACCATCATCACCTGCTGCACGTCGTTGGTGGTGCGGGTGATGAGCGACGGGGCGCCGAACTGGCCGAGCTCGCGGGCGGAGAAGCCCTGCACCGAGTCGAACAGGTCGCGGCGCACGTCACGGCCCAGCGCCGTCGCGGCCCGGGCGCCCAGGAACACCGCGCCGATCGCGCAGGCGACCTGGACGAGGCTCACGACGAGCATCCACCCGCCCACCCGCATGATGTAGGCCGTGTCCCCGGTCGTCACGCCGTTGTCCACGATGTTCGCGTTGAGGGACGGCAGGTAGAGGGAGGCGAGCGTCGCGAGCAGCTGGAGCACCAGCAGCAGGCCGACGGCGCCGGCGTAGGGGCGCAGATAGGTCCGCGCCAGGGAGACGAGCATCAGGGCTCCAGGGGGTGGGAGGTACGGGGCGTCGCCGTCCCGGGGGGATTCTCGGACGCGGTGTGCTTCCGGTGCGCAGTGTTCTGCGTCGCGGTGGTCTCGGGCACGTGTTTTTCTGCTCGATCCTCCGCGATGCCGTTGACGAGCGCATCGGCGACCACCCGGGGCGACGGTGCCGGCAGCAGGTGGTCGACGCGGGCGTGCGTGCCGGCGATGCTCGCCTCGACCAGGGCCACCGCGACCTCGATCGGCACCCGGAGGCGGTGCTCGTCGGGCTGCAGCACCCCGATCAGGCCGGCGACCGTGGCCTCGCGCTGCTGCTCCCGCTGCTCCATCAGCTGCGCGCGGAAGTCCTGCACGTGCCCGGGCTCGACCTGGTCGCGCGCCCCGGTGCGGTGGTGCAGCGCGCGCAGCACGCCCATCCAGCGCATGACGTCGCTCATCCGCCGGCGGCCGAGCTCGATGACTCGCTCGAGCCGCTCCTCGAGCGGCGCCTCGCGGTCGATCGCCGCCAGCTCCGCGCGCGTCTCGACCGGCCCGGACGCGCGGTGCAGCCCCTCGACCGCCACCGCGCCGATGAGCGTGTACTTGTCCCCGAAGGCGCGGAACAGCGTGCCCTCGGCGACGCCGGCGGCGTCCGCGAGCTCGCGCGACGTGACGTCGAGGCCGAGCTCGCCGACGAGCGGGAGCACGGCGTCGACGATCGCCGAGCGGCGGTCGTCCGGCGCCATGGGGGCGGCACGACCGGTCGGCGTGGGCGTGGGGCTCATGGGCGCCACACTAAATGAGTGAGCACTCACTCCGCAACGTTGGGCACGACGTCGGCACGGCGTCCGGAGGCCCGTCGACGGCGCCTCCCGCTCCCTCGACCCCTTCCGCCCCGTTCCGTGCGGCTCCGAGCACGCACGACGGGAGGGCCGCCACCCTGGGGTGACGGCCCTCCCGTCCGATCCGTGCCGCGCGGTGGCGCCTCGCGGCGTCCTACTGCTGCGGGTCCTCCGGCTCGCCACCGAGCGAGCGCGGCTGCGCCCCGGGCGACGGCGGCGCCGTCGGGCCGTCCGACGGCCGCTGGCCGCGCTCGGCGGACGGGTCGAACGGCGCACCCGACCGGGTGCCCGCGCTGGTGGCGTCCGCCGTGGCGGCCTCCGCCTGGCGCCGCGCCTCCGCGAGCGCCTCGCCCGGGTCCTCCAGGGCCTGCGCGGGAAGCGACGACGGCCGCGGCCGCGGCTCGGCGGCGCCCTCGTCGTCGGCGGGCGGGGTGGGGATGCCGGGGGTGCCGGGCACGCCGCCGAAGCCCTTGGCGATCGAGCCGAGCGCCGCGGTGAACTCCGTGGGCACCACCCACAGCTTGGACGCGTTGCCGTTGGCGATCTCCGGCAGCATCTGCAGGTACTGGTAGGCCAGCAGCTTGGGGTCGGCGTCGCCCTCGTGGATGGCGCCGAACACCTGGAGGATGGCGCGCGCCTCACCCTCGGCCTGGAGGATCTTCGCCTGGGCGTCGCCCTCGGCCCGGAGGATCTGGGACTGCTTCTCGCCCTCGGCCGTGAGGATCTGCGACTGCTTGACACCCTCGGCCGTGAGGATCGTGGCGCGGCGGTCGCGCTCGGCGCGCATCTGCTGCTCCATCGCGCCCTGCACGGAGGCGGGCGGCTCGATCGACTTCAGCTCGACGCGGTTGACCCGCACGCCCCAGCGGCCGGTGGCCTCGTCGAGCACGCCGCGCAGCTGACCGTTGATCTGGTCGCGGCTGGTGAGCGTCTGCTCGAGGTCCATGGACCCGACGACGTTGCGCAGCGTGGTGACGGTGAGCTGCTCGATACCGGTGATGTAGTTCGCGATCTCGTAGACCGCCGACTTCGGCTCCGTCACCTGGAAGTAGATGACCGTGTCGATGCTCACCACGAGGTTGTCGCTCGTGATCACCGGCTGCGGCGGGAAGGACACGACCTGCTCGCGCAGGTCGACGCCGGCGCGGATGCGGTCGACGAACGGCACCAGCAGGTGCAGCCCGGGCTCGAACGTCTTGTTGTAGCGGCCGAGCCGCTCGACGATCAGCGCCGTCGCCTGCGGCACGATGCGCACGGCCTTGACCAGCGCGACGATCAGCACGATCGCCAGGATGATGAGCACCACGTAGAGCACGATGGTGCCGGGTTCGGTATCGGACACGTCGGTCCCTTCTGTCGACACTGTCGACGACCCTGTCGACGTCGTCGACATCGGACGGTTCCGCCGGTCCCCCCGGCGGGTCGTGCAGACCCCGGGCCGGGCGGACGGACCGCCGGCACCCGGGGGACGTCAGGCGGAGCGTTGCTCGTGCGTCGTGGCCACCGGCGCGACGACGGCGGTGGCGCCGTCGATCCGCACGACGCGCACCTCGGCGCCCACGGGCACGCGCCCGGTGGAGTTCGGGATGCCGTCGTCCTCGAGGCGGGCGCTCCAGACCTCACCCTGCAGCTTGACGCGGCCGCCCGTCTCGGTGACCTCCGCGAGGACGAGGGCGGTCCGGCCGACCTGGCCCGCGGCGTTGGTCTCGACGAGCGGGACGCGCTGGCGCAGGTGGCGCAGCAGCCACGGGCGCAGCGTGAAGAGCAGGAGCACGGACACGACGCACGCGACGACGATCTGCAGCCAGAGCTCGCCGCCCGCGGCGGCCGTGACGGCCCCGCCGAGTGCGCCGCCGGCGAGCATGATCAGCACGAGGTCCAGCGAGAGCATCTCGATCGCGGCGAGCAGCAGTGCGCCTCCGACCCACCACAGCCAGGAGTCCATGGACCTCTCCCCTCGTCGTCCCCCCACGGGGGCATGTGGTGCCGGACGAGCCCTCAGGGAAGAGACGCCCCCGCCACCAGGTTTTGCACAGACTTTACCAAGCCTGAGACGACGCGGGAAGCCGTTTCAGCGACCGGCGGGTCGCGCCGCGCGGGCCAGCCAACGGCCCCCGCCGTGGGCGACCATGAGGGGCGTCCCGAACGCCTGCGAGAGGTTGTCCGCGGTGAGCACCTCCTGGATCGGGCCCGCGGCCTGGATGCCGCCACGCTTCATGAGCATGAGGTGCGTGAACCCCGGCGGGATCTCCTCGACGTGGTGCGTCACGAGCACCAGGACCGGCGACGCCGGGTCGGCCGCGAGCTCGGCGAGCGCCCCGACGAGCTCCTCGCGGCCCGCGAGGTCCAGGCCCGCCGCGGGCTCGTCGAGCAGCAGGATCTCCGGGTCGGTCATGAGGGCACGGGCGATCTGCACGCGCTTGCGCTCGCCCTCCGAGAGGGTCCCGTAGAAGCGGTCCGACAGGTCGGCGACGTCGAACGCCGCGAGCAGGTCCTTGGCCCGCTGCTCGTCGAACTCCTCGTACGTCTCCTGCCAGCGGCCGGTCACGCCGTACGCCGCCGTGAGCACGACGTCGCGCACGGTCTCGCTGCCCGGGATGCGGTCGGCGAGGGCCGCGGACGCGAAGCCGATCCGCGGGCGCAGCTCGAAGACGTCGACGCGGCCCAGCCGCTCGCCCAGGAGCTCGGCCGTGCCGGCCGTGGGGTGCGAGCGCGCGGCGAGGATCTGCAGCATGGTCGTCTTGCCGGCACCGTTCGGGCCGAGGACGACCCAGCGCTCGCCCTCGTTCACCTGCCAGTCCACGGCGTCGAGGATGGTGGTGGTACCGCGTCGAACGGTGACGCCCTGCAGGTCGAGAACCGCGCTCATGAGGCCCGACCCTACCCGAGCCGCGCGCCGCGACCGGCCCGCGACCCGGCCTGCGACGACGGCGCCGGGACGTCTACTGTGAGGGCCGTGGAGACCGACCCGACCGCGCTGCCCCGCAGCGTCGTGCTGGCGCTCTGGCTCGCCACCACCGGCGCCGCACCCGGCGTCGTCGTGCGCAGCGTGCAGGGCGACGACGAGCCGCACGGCGTCGTGGGGATGCCGGGGCGGGAGGACGACGCCGACCTGCGTGCCCTGGTGACCGCCTGGCTCGCCGGGCCCCGCGAGGTCTGTGCCCTGCTGCCCGCGCCCGGCGACCTCGGCGGCACGCCCGCCGCGGTCAGCGCCGAGGCCACCGACGCCGGCGAGTGCGTGATGATCACCACCCCGGCCGGGTCGTGGGCCGCGGTCCCGTCCGTCACGGCGTTCGGCAGCGCGCTGGAGCCGGGCCACCTCGTGGTCTGGCAGGTGCGGCCCGTGCCCGCCTGGTCGACCCACGTCGCCGGGACCCTCGGTTCGCTCGCCGACGCCGAGCAGGAGCTGCGCACCAGCCTCGTCACCGCGACCGACGCCCTCGACGCCCTCGACGTCGCCCGGTGGCGCGACGACGCCGCGGACGCCATCGAGCGGCTGCGCGGCGGCAGCACGGACGGCTGGCCCGTGCCCGCGCTGGACGGCCGCCGGGCCCGGGTGCTGCAGCTCGCCACCCGGCTGCTCGCGATCGTCGACCTCGCGACCGTCGACGACGGCGGCGCCGTGAACCTCTGGCAGTCGGACCAGCGGTCCACCGCCCTGCGCGAGGTGGAGCGCACCGCCCGGCACGCCCTCAGCGCCGCCACCTACGCCGCGGTCCGCTGACGGTCCGACGGCGCGCGTGGCGCCCGGTCAGCCCGCGAGGACCGACCGGTAGACGTCGAGGGTGCGC
>NZ_JBHXAW010000199.1:0-8463 GCF_042726645.1 Isoptericola sp. NPDC060257 | reverse complement strand
GCCGACCAGCAGGGCGTGGACGCGGTGCGCGGCGCGGGGCCCGTTTCGGGCACGGGGCCGCCGCGCCGTGGTGTGGATCCCGGCACCCGCGACGACGAACGCCAGGCTCGACCAGGTGTCCGCGGACCACGCCATCTCCCCAGTCAAGGAGGCGGGCGGCCTCCTCGCCGCCCGGGACCGGCGGTCAGGAGAGCCCGCGGCGGCGCTCGTACCGACGTCGCGCGGCGTCGTGCGCGGCGCGCAGCAGGCCGAGGACGGCGTCGCTCGTGCGCTCCCCCGGGTTCACCACGCACACCCACCCCAGGTCCCCGTACAGCGGGTGCGGGAGCAGGACGTCGGGGACGACCGCGTCGTGCTCCCGGCCGCCCACGAGCTCCCTCGCCCGCTCGCGGCCCACGTGCACGTTGACGCGCCACCGGTCCGGCCGGTCGAGGTCGCAGGAGACGTCGTCGGGGTAGTTCTTCGTGACGAGCGTGCCGTACGGCTGCACGGTGGTCGGCACCTGCCCGTCCGGGGCGTAGTAGAAGAACGCGTCGCCCCACGCGATCTCCGGCGTCCCGTCCCCCGCGCGGGGCTCGAGGACGAGCGCCCCGTCGAGGCGCCGCACCGTGTCGACGATCTGTTCCATACTCGTGCTCATGGTTCAAGCGTGACCTTGAAGTGCTTCTGTGGGGTGAGGATGGACCGTCCGCTGCGTACCGTCGACGTCGCGCGCGCCGCCGGCTACTCCGTCCAGCAGGTGCGCGACCTCGAACGGCTCGGCGTCCTGCCTCCCGCCCGCCGCGCGCCGAACGGGTACCGCACCTACGACACCCGCCACGTCCTGGCCGCCCGCGCCTACCGGGGGCTCGCCACCGCCGTCGGACCCGTCGTCGCGCGACGCACGACGGCCGAGCTCCAGGGGGCGCCCCTCGCGGGTGCCGCCGCCGCGGTCGACGACCTGCACGCCGGGCTCGCCGCCGAGCGGGCCCAGACCCTCCAGGCGCTCACCGCGCTCGACGCGATCCGGAGCGAAGCCGCGGCGCCCTCCCCCGGGAGCAGCCTGACGATCACCGAGCTCGCCGGCGCGCTCGGCGTGCGCACGTCCACGCTGCGGCACTGGGAGGCCGAGGGGCTGCTGGAGCCCCAGCGGGTGGGCTCCCTCGGCGCGCGCGTCTACGACGTGCCCGCCACCGCGACCGCCCGCGTGGTCGCCGCCCTCCGCGCCGCCGGGTACGGCATCCCCGCGCTGCGCGCCGTGGTGGCCGCGCTGCACGGGCTCGGCGGCACCGCCGAGGCCGAGGCCGCGCTGCGGGAGCGGCTGGACCGGATCGCGGTGCGGTCCGTGGCCCTGATGAAGGCCGGTGCCGACCTCGCCGCCGTCCTGGACGGTGCCGAGCGCGCCCCGTAGCCCGTCCGGCGTCGCGGGGCGGGACCGGCGATGCTGGGAGCGTGAGCGATCCCCGCACAGGCTTCCGCCGCGACAGGATCGTGGCCGGCATCCACGTCGTCGTCGACGGGCCGTCCGACGCGCCGCCGCTGCTGCTCGTCCACGGGTCGGGCGCGACCGCTGCCAGCTGGTCGCCGACGATCCCGGCCCTCGCCGCGTCCCGTCGCGTCCTCGCGATCGACCTGCCCGGCTGCGGCCGCTCGGCCTCCGCGCCCCCGTACGACGTCCCCGCGCAGGCCGACCGCGTCGCGGCGCTCCTCGACGAGCTGGGCGTGACCGCGCCCCGGGTGGTCGGGCACTCCAGCGGCGGGTACGTCGCGACGGAGCTCGCCGTGCGGCGACCGGACCTGGTCGGGTCGCTCGTCCTGCTGAGCACCGGGCCCGCCCCGGACGCGATGCTCCCGGAGGCCGCTGCCGTGCGCGTCCTCATGGGGCGACCGCTCGGCCCGCTGCTCTGGCCGCTGCGCACGACGGGGATGCTGCGCCGCGGGATCCGCTCGGTGACCGCGCACCCGGTCGTCGTGCCCGAGGGCTTCCTCGCCGACGTGCGCCGCACCCGGTACCGGGACTTCCGGCGGATCATGGACGGCTACGCGGCCTACCTCGCCGAGCGGCCGCTGCCGGACCGGCTCTCCGCGGCGGGCGCCGCGCCGCTGGTGGTCTTCGGCGACGCCGACCCGCGCTGGGACCCGGCGTCGGCGCGCCGGTACGAGGCCGTGCCCGGCGCCCGCGTCGAGTACCTGGCCGGGGTGGGGCACGTGGCCGTGCTCGAGGACCCCGGCGGCGTCAGCCGGCTGATCCTCGGCACCGTCTGACCGCCGCGGGTACGTGCCGGGGCCCGGCGACGATCGCTCGTCACCGGGCCCGGGGCGGTCGTGCGCCGACGTCAGGCGGGCGCTGCCTCGGCCGCGTCGACGCCGTCGAGCGCGTCCAGCTCGGCCAGGTCCGCGGCGACGATCTCCGCGATCTGCACGGCGTTGAGCGCCGCGCCCTTGCGCAGGTTGTCGTTGGAGACGAACAGCACGAGGCCGCGCCCGCCGGGCACGGACTGGTCGGTGCGGATGCGCCCGACGAACGACGGGTCGGCGCCCGCCGCCTGCAGGGGCGTCGGCACGTCCGCCAGCTCCACGCCCGGCGCGGCGGCCAGCAGCTCGCGCGCCCGCTCCGGCGTGATCGCGGCGCCGAACTCGGCGTGGATCGCCAGCGAGTGCCCGGAGAACACCGGCACGCGGACGCAGGTCCCCGCGACGGCCAGGTCGGGCAGGCCGAGGATCTTGCGGGACTCGTTGCGGAGCTTCTGCTCCTCGTCCGTCTCGCCGGAGCCGTCGTCCACGAGGTTGCCCGCGAGCGGCAGCACGTCGAACGCGATGGGTCCGACGTACGTCGAGGGCTCCGGGAACGTCACGGCCCCGCCCGAGTGCGCCAGGCCCTCGAGGTCGCCGGCCACGGCGGCGCGCGCCTGGTCGGCGAGCTCCTTGACGCCGCCGAGCCCCGAGCCGGACACCGCCTGGTAGGTGGCGACGCGCAGCCGCTCCAGCCCGGCCTCGTCGGCCAGCGGCTTGAGCACCGGCATCGCGGCCATCGTGGTGCAGTTGGGGTTCGCGACGATGCCCTTGGCGGCGTCGGCGATCGCCTCCGGGTTCACCTCGGAGACGACCAGCGGCACCTCGGGGTCGAGCCGCCACGCGGACGAGTTGTCGATGACGACGGCGCCCGCCTCGGCGAACCGGGGCGCGTGCTCGCGCGACGTGCCGCCGCCCGCCGAGAAGATCGCGACGTCGACGTCCGCGAGGTCGTCGGTGGCCGTGGCCGCGACGTCCTCCACGACGACGTCCACGCCCTCGAACGGCAGCGTGCTGCCCGCCGAGCGCGCGGACGCGAAGAACCGCAGCTCCTTGACCGGGAAGGCGCGCTCCGCGAGCAGGCGGCGCAGCACGCCGCCGACCTGGCCGGTGGCGCCGACGACGGCGACGTTGATCCCGGACTCGTTGATCTGGACCATCAGCGCGTCACCGCCCCGAGCCTGCGTAGACGACGGCCTCGCCGTCGGCGGAGTCCAGGTCGAACGCGGTGTGGATGGCGCGCACCGCGTCGTCCAGGGCGTCCTCCCGGGTCACCACCGAGATGCGGATCTCCGAGGTGGAGATCATCTCGATGTTGATGCCCGCGTCGCGCAGGGCGCCGAACAGGCGCGCCGAGACGCCGGGGTGCGACTTCATGCCCGCGCCGACCAGCGACAGCTTGCCGATCTGGTCGTCGTACTGCAGCGACGCGAAGCCGAGCTCCTCCTGCAGCGCGTTGAGCGCCGCCAGGGTGCTGGGGCTGTCGGCGTGCGGCAACGTGAAGGAGATGTCCGTCAGCCCGGTGTGGGCGGCCGAGACGTTCTGCACGATCATGTCGATGTTCGCGCCGGCGCCGGCCACGACCTCGAAGATGCGGGCCGCGGTGCCGGGCTTGTCCGGCACGCCGACGACGGTGATCTTGGCCTCGCTGCGGTCGTGCGCGACGCCGGAGATGATCGGGGCTTCCATCTGGGTTTCCTCCTCGGCCGCCGGGGCGTTCGGGTCGATCGCGTCGCCGTGCGTGCCGGTGACGAGGGTGCCGGTGGTGTTGCTGAACGAGCTGCGCACGTGCACGGGCACGTCGTAGCGGCGCGCGTACTCCACGGCGCGCAGGGCCAGGACCTTCGCGCCGGACGCCGCGAGCTCGAGCATCTCCTCGTAGGTGACGCGGTCGATCTTGCGGGCGCTCGGGACGATGCGCGGGTCGGCGGTGAACACGCCGTCGACGTCGGTGTAGATCTCGCAGACGTCGGCGTCGAGGCCGGCCGCGAGCGCGACCGCCGTCGTGTCCGAGCCGCCGCGGCCGAGCGTCGTCACGTCGTTGGTGGAGCTGACTCCCTGGAAGCCCGCGACGATCGCGACCTGCCCCTTCTCCACCGTCTCGCGGATGCGGTGCGGCACCACGTCCACGAGCCGCGCGCGGCCGTGCACCGCGTCGGTCATGAGGCCGGCCTGCTGGCCGGTGAAGGACTTCGCCTTGACCCCGAGGTTCGTGATCGCCATCGCGAGCAGGGACATCGAGATGCGCTCACCCGAGGTGAGGAGGATGTCCAGCTCGCGCTGCGGGGGGAGGGGGGTGATCTGCCCGGCGAGGTCGAGGAGCTCGTCCGTGGTGTCGCCCATGGCGCTCACCACGACGACGACGTCGTTCCCCGCTCGCTTGGTCGCGGCGATCCGCTTCGCCACGCGCTTGATGCTGTGGGCGTCGGAGACGGATGATCCGCCGTATTTCTGCACGACAAGTGCCATGTCACAACCTTCTGCTGGCCGGCCTCCGTCTCTCTCAACGGTCCGCCGGGGCTTGTGCTTGCCCGTCGATGGTACGTGCCGTCCCGGCGGGCCCACCGCCGCCGTCTCGCATCGTGGCCTCCGTGAGCACCCGGCACCACCGGCGCCGTGCGGGCCGGGTCGTCCCGCGCGCTCCGGGCCGCGCGACGGCACGAGCCGGTCTATGTTGGCGTCGTCCACCTGCCATCCGTGCCAGGAGACCGACCGATGACAGCACGCCGCTGGACATCCGCCGCCGCCGTCGCCGTGGCGCTCGCGCTCGTCGCCGCCGGGGCTCCCGCGACCGTGGCGGTGCCCCACCTCCCGGCGCGGTCCGCCGCGACCACCACTGCGGGAGGCGGCGCGGGCGGCGACCCGTCCGCCGTCGAGGCGACCGTCGAGGTGACGCCGGCGGCGCCGCCCGCCCCCGGCACCGCCCGCACCTTCGGCTCGGACGAGACGCGGGCCACGAGCGACGACGTCGTCACCGCCGCCTCCGACGTCAGCGGGTTCGCGACCGTCGGCGTCACCTGGTCGGGTCCCGCCGACGCCGACCTGGACATCGCGGCCCGCACCTCCGACGACGGCGGGGCCACGTGGTCGGCCTGGAGCCCGATGGAGGTCGAGGCCCCCGATCCGGACGCGTCCGAGGGCGGGTCCGCGCCCCTCGTCGTCGGGGCGGTGGACCGGGTCGAGGTGGCGGTCGGGAACGTGGCGGCCGAGGACGTGCGCGACGTCGAGCTCGTCGCCGTCGACCCCGGCCGGGGCGCGGTGGACCGCGCCGCCGCGGACCCGTCGCTCGACGACGACGGCGCCCTCTCGCCCTTCGGGAAGGGTGCCGGCGGCGTCGTGCGGCTCCCGGGCGCGGTGGCGACCGGGGACCAGCACGACGGGCCCGCCATCCGGTCCCGCGCCGACTGGGGCGCCGACGAGTCCCTCATGACCTGGACCCCGCGGCAGGGGCAGGTCGAGGGCGCGATCATCCACCACACCGCCGGGACCAACAGCTACACGTCCTCGCAGGTGCCGTCGATCATCCGTGGCATCTACACGTACCACGCGAAGACCCGCGGCTGGGGCGACATCGGCTACAACTTCCTCGTCGACCGGTGGGGCCGCATCTGGGAGGGACGCACGGGCGGCGTCGAGCTCGAGATCGTCGGGGCGCACGCCGTGGGGGTGAACGACGAGACCGTCGGCGTGTCGGTCCTCGGCAACTACGAGCAGGCCACCGTCAGCGACGCGGCCGTCCGCGGCGTCATCGACCTGCTGGCCTGGAAGCTCACCCTGCACGGCGTCCCCGCCCGCGGCCACACCACCCTCGACGGCTCGCGCGAGGCCCGGATCTCCGGGCACCGCGACGTGGGCAGCACCGCCTGCCCGGGAGCCTCGATCGACCGGCGCATGACCGAGATCCGCAGCAAGGTCGCGCACGACCAGGCCAGGTGGGGACACCTGTGGAACGCGAGCACCGGGTACCTCGTGGAGTACCGGCCGCACGCCTCCCGCGACGAGGTGTGGTTCGTCTCCGGCAGCACCCGGCACCTCCTCACGAGCACCCGGGCTCGCGCCGCGCTGGCGGAGCGGCTCGGCCGGGCCTCGTACGCGAGCCGTACGTTCCTGACGAGCCTGGAGCGGGGCACCGACTTCGACTCCCGCTGGGCCCGGGTGCCGTCCGGCCGCTACGTCATGCTCGACGGCAACGGCGACCTCATGTGGGCGACCGCCTGCGGCACCGTGCGCCACTGGGGTGGCGACTGCACCGACCCCCGGATCCCCGACCGGGCCAAGAACGCCTTCGACGTCGAGCCCATCTCGTTCTTCGCCCGGTCCGACCGGACGGGCTACCTCTACCGGGTCCACGACGGCCGCAGGGAGCGCGTCTACACGAGAGCCGCCTGGTGGCGGCTCACGCGTGCGGTCGGCTGGAGCGAGCTGCGGGACGTGAAGGTCACGTCAGCGCTGTTGAACGAGCTCCCCGCCGGCCCGTCGCACCGCTAGGCGCCGGTGACGACGTCGTAGCCCAGCTTCACGATCAGCGCGCCCACCACGACGACGAAGATGACGCGCACGAACGCGCTGCCCTTGGCGACCGCCATCCGCGCCCCGACGTACGCGCCCACGAGGTTGGCGGCGCCGATCATCAGCCCCAGGCCCCACAGGACGGCGCCGTGCGGCACGAAGAACAGCAGCGCGCCGAGGTTGGTCGCGAAGTTGACGATCTTGGCCAGCGCCGACGCCGGGAGGAAGGCGTACCCCAGCACGCTCACCAGCGCGATGACGAGGAACGTGCCGGTGCCCGGGCCGAGCAGTCCGTCGTAGGCGCCGATGACGAGGCCGATGCCCGCGGCCGTCCAGCGGTGCCGGTTGCCCTCCCAGCGGAGGTTGTCGTGCGCGCCGAGCTTCGGCTTGAGCACCGTGTACGTGGCCACGCCGATCAGCACGACGAGGATGATCGGCTTGAACAGGTCGGCCGGGATGCGGCTCGCGAGCGCCGCACCGCCGAACGCCCCCACCAGCGCGGCGACCGCCATCGGTCCCGCCGTCGTGAGGTCCGGTCCCACCCGGCGGTAGTACGTCACGGCGCTGGTGGACGTGCCCATGATCGAGCCCAGCTTGTTGGTGGCCAGCGCCTGCACCGGCGAGATGCCGGGCACCAGCAGCAGCGCGGGGAGCTGGATCAGGCCGCCGCCGCCCACGACGGCGTCGACCCAGCCGGCCGTGAGCCCGGCCAGCACGAGCAGCACGATGGTGAGGGTGTCGAGGTCGGGCACGCGGGGAATCCTCGCACGGCACCCCGGTGGACCACCGCGTCAGGAGTGCAGGGCGTCGTACTCCGCCTCGGCGGCGACGTCGTCCGCGACGTCGAGCCGCAGGTGCGCCAGCACGCCCTGCAGCACGCGCAGCGCCGACGACGCGCGCTCGCCCCACACCGACAGGTAGCTGAACTGCCACCACCACAGGCCCTCGAGCTCGTGGCCGTCGTCGAAGTGCTGCAGGCCCTTGGCGATCTCCTCGGCGACGCACGCCAGGTCGCCGGACAGCGTCGCGGGCGCGACGTCGGCGCTCAGCGCCGGGTCGGACACCTCGACGTAGTCGTCGAAGCCGTCGAACATCCGCGCGAGCGCGTCGCGCAGCGGGTCCACGTCGGTCTCGGGGCCGGCGTCAGGCTCCCACCGTTCGGCGGGGACGACGTCCACGATGGCCGCGAGCCGCGCGCCCGCGGACAGCAGGTCGGACGTCGCGAGGATGAGCAGCGCGATCTCCGCGCCCGGTGCGGCGCCCGACGCGACCTGGGTCGTCGTCGAGAGGAACGCGCGCGCCTGCGCGGACATCTGCTCGGCGACGTCCCGGAACTCCGATCCCGCCTCGATCTCCCCCACGGTGCTGCCCCCTCCCGCCGCGGTGGCGGCGTCGGTGATGCGGTCGGTGCGTGTCTCGGGTGCGTCTCGGCTGGTCAGCCGCCGACGACCCGCCGGCCCTCGAACGCGCGACCGAGGGTCACCTCGTCCGCGTACTCCAAGTCTCCCCCGACGGGCAGACCCGACGCGAGGCGGGAGACGGTGACGCCCATGGGCGCGATGAGCCGGGACAGGTAGGTGGCCGTCGCCTCACCCTCGATGTTGGGGTCCGTGGCCAGGATGACCTCGGTGACCGTGCCGTCGGCGAGGCGGGTCATGAGCTGGCTGATGCGCAGGTCGTCGG
>NZ_JBHXAW010000198.1:0-8521 GCF_042726645.1 Isoptericola sp. NPDC060257 | reverse complement strand
GCCCCGGATCCCCGGGGCCGCCCTTCGCGCGTCGGCGGCCGTGCGCCGCGCGGTCAGTGTCAGCCGGCGGCGGGCCCGGGCGGGAACTCGGGCCGCTCGAAGGCGTCGCGGATGCGGAGGCGGATCGTCGAGTCCATGGCCTGCAGCTTGGCCGACGCGCCGCGCTGGGTGACGTCCGAGATGTCGGTCACCACGTAGCCGATCTCGCCGCGCGTCGCGAGCATCTGCGCCTCGATGTTGGCGCCGTGGTCGGCGAAGACCTGGTTCACGCGGGCGAGGACGCCGGGCACGTTGCGGTGCAGCAGCATGATGCGGCCGACGCCCGTGTGCGCGAGCTGGAGGTTCGGGAGGTTCACCGACAGCGTCGTGGACCCGGTCGCCACGAAGTCGCGCAGCTTCTTGGACACGAACTCGCCGATCGCCTCCTGGGCCTCCTCGGTCGAGCCGCCGACGTGCGGGGTGAGGATGACGTTCGGCAGGCCGCGCAGCGGCGACGTGAAGCCGTCGCCGCGCTTCTTCGGCTCGGTCGGGAAGACGTCGACGGCCGCGCCGCCGAGGTGGCCGGAGAGGATGTGCTCCCGCAGCGCCTCGACGTCCACGACGAAGCCGCGCGACAGGTTGAGGAAGATCGCGCCGGGCTTCATGCCGGCGAACAGGTCCGCCCCGAAGAGGCCGGCGTTGCCCGCCCGCCCGTCCACGTGGATCGTCACGGCGTCCGCCTCGGCGAGCAGCTCCTCGATGGTCTCGACGCGGTGCGCGTTGCCGAGCGCGAGCTTCTCGGCGGTGTCGTAGAAGACCACCCGCATGCCGAGGTTCTCGGCGAGCACCGACAGCTGGGAGCCGATGTTCCCGTAGCCGATGATGCCCAGCGTCCGGCCCCGCACCTCGTGCGAGCCCTCCGCCGTCTTGTCCCAGACGCCGTCGTGCAGCGCCTTGTCGCGCACCGAGAGGCGGCGCGTCAGGGCGATGATCTCCGAGATCGCGAGCTCGACGACGGAGCGCGTGTTCGAGTAGGGCGCGTTGAACACGGCCACGCCGTGGGCGGCGGCGGCCTCGAGGTCGATCTGGTTGGTGCCGATGGAGAACGTGCCGACGGCCTGCAGGCCGGGGACGCTCTCCAGGACCTTGCGGGTGACGGTGGTCTTGGACCGGATGCCGAGGATCTGGAAGTCCGCGAGGGACTCGATCAGCTCGGACTCGTCGAGCGCGCCGGGGCGCGTGACGACCTCGATGCCCGCATCACGAAGATTCTGGGCAGCGACGGGGTGGACGTTCTCGAGAAGGAGGGCTCGCAGCACGAGGCCATGGTGCGCCGTGCGGGCCCGCGCCCACAAACGCGTCTCACCGTTGCGGTGCCACCTCCGGCGTCACGCCGCGACGAGCTCCACGATGCCGGCGGGCAGGGCACGCTCGTGCACGACGACGAGGCGTTGGGTGGGGCGCGTCATCGCGACGTACAGGTCCGACGCCCCGCCGGGGCCCTCCGCGACGGCCGCCGGCTCGACCAGCACGACGGCGTCGAACTCCAGCCCCTTGGCCGCGCGCGGGTCGAGCACGCTCACCTGGGCGTCCTCCGGGCGCTGGGCGAGCAGGCGCGCGCCCTCGTCCGGCCCGAGGGTGTCGGGCAGGACGGACTCGACCGCGGCCCGGATCGCCTCGACCTGGTCGGCCGCGGCCACCACCGCCACCCGCCCGGCGCCGTCGGAGCCGACGAACTCGCGCGCGAGGGAGACCGCGTGGCCCACGACCTCCTGGACCAGCACCGGACGCGCGGGACCCGAGGGCGTGACCCGGGCGAGCTCCAGCGCGCCGTCGACCTGCCGGGCGGCGGTGAGCGGCGAGACGGGGAGCGCGGCCTCCGCGGCCATCCGCTGCGCGGCGTCCGCGACCGCGGCCGGGGTGCGGTAGGAGACCGTCAGCTCCTCCTGGCGCCAGGAGTCGCCGAGCACCGGGTCCAGCGCGCGGGCCCACGACCGGGCGCCCGCGGGGGACGACGTCTGCGCGACGTCCCCGACGATCGTCATCGAGCGCGTGGGCACGCGGCGCACCAGCATCCGCCACGCCATGGGGGAGAGCTCCTGCGCCTCGTCGACGACCACGTGGCCGTACGTCCAGGTGCGGTCCTCCGCGGCGCGCTCCGCCGTCGTCAGCCGCGGCCCGGTGGACTCGAACCGGGAGGCCAGCGTCTCGGCGTCCACCAGGCCGCCGCCGGCGCCGGTGGACTCGAGCACGGACCGGGCGTACTCCAGCTCCGCGGCGCGCTCGGCGGCGCGCGCCCGGGCCTCGGCCCTGGCGATCGAGCCGTCCTCGCCGAGCAGCTCGGCGGCCTCGTCGAGCAGGGGGACGTCGGCCTCGGTCCAGGGTGCGTCCGGGTCGCGCCGGAGGGCCGCTCGTTCGCTCGCGGACAGCTCGGGCGCGGCCTCCGCCAGCCGGTGCGGCTTGGCGAAGAGATCGGCGACGAGCTTCTCGGGGCTGATCGGGAACCAGGCCAGGTTGAGGGCGACCCGCACGTCCCGGTGGGAGCGCAGGTCCTCGGTGACCATCGCGACGTCCTCGGGGGCGAGCTCGGTGTCGGCCGCGGCGCGGTACTGGTCCACGAGGCGCGCGAGCATGTCGCGCACGAAGGCGGCGCGGGCCTCGTTGTGCGGCTTGTGCGTCCGGCGCGCGCGGCCGATCGCGTCGCGCACGTCCCGGCGGCGCACGACGAGGTCGTACCCCTCGAGCCGGAAGCGGACGTCGCGCTCCGGGACGCGCTCGCGGGCGCGCACGGCGCGGCGCACGACGTCGCGCCACACCAGCCGCCCCTTGATCTCGGTGGCGGCGGGGGTGTCGGCCAGGTCGGCCCGGACGCCGGGCAGCAGCTCGCCCACGGTGGTCGCGACGACGCCGGTCTCGCCGAGCGAGGGCAGCACCTGGTCGATGTACCGCAGGAAGGCGCGGCTCGGGCCCACGAGGAGGACGCCGCTGCGCTCGAGCACGCGACGGTGCGCGTACAGGAGGTACGCGGCGCGGTGCAGGGCGACGGCGGTCTTGCCCGTGCCGGGGCCGCCCTGCACGACGAGAGCGCCGGCGAGTTCGGCACGGATGATGCGGTCCTGCTCGGACTGGATCGTCGCGACGATGTCGGTCATCCGACCCGTGCGGCGCGCGGCCAGCGAGGCGAGGAGGGCGCCCTCGCCGGAGAGCGTCGACGCGGCGAGGGAGCCGTCGTCGCCCTCGGCGCCGTCCGCCAGGGCGTCGAGGTCGAGCACCTCGTCCTCGAGCCCGGTGACCGCGCGTCCCGTCGTCACGAGGTGCCGGCGACGGCGGACCCCGGCCGGGTGGAGGGCCGTCGCCCGGTAGAACGGCGTCGCGGCCGGCGCCCGCCAGTCCGTGAGCAGCGACCGGTGCTCGGCGTCCGCGAGACCGAGTCGGCCCACGTACCGGGTGTCGCCGTCGTCGAGGTCGAGGCGACCGAACGCGAGCCGGTCCTCGACGGCGTCCAGCTGGGCCACGCGGTCCTCGTAGAGGGTGGCGAAGGCGTCCCGCTCGCTCCGGTTCTGCGGCGACCCCGACGGCCCCGAGCGCCGGACCTCCGCGAGCCGGTCGCGCGTCGCGCGGCGCAGCTCGTCCAGTCGGGCGTAGAGGCCGTCGACGACCTCCTGCTCGCGTGCCAGCTCGTCCTGCCTGCCTGCCACGCATCCTCCCCAGCGTCCTTCGGGCCGCGCTCTGACGACGGTGCGGCCCCGGCGGCGGACCATCATTGCAGATGCCGGGGGCGCCCGTGGGCACCGTCCGGCGCCGGGCGGCGACGCGCCGGGCTCCCGACACCTGCCCGGAGCGGAGGGCCGGGGCTAGGATCAGGCCCATGAGCAGCGGCGACGTCCTGCGAGCCGGGTCCGACGGACCCGCCGAGGACGCGGCCGCCACCGTCCTCCTGGTGGAGGACGACGACGGGGACGCGCTGCTCGTCACGGAGCTGCTCGAGGACGCCGAGGTCACGGTCGTGCTGCGCCGCGCCCGGTCCGTGGCGGAGGCGGTGGACGCCCTCTCCCGGCCCGGCGGCGCGCCGGGGGTCGACTGCGTCCTGCTCGACCTCGGGCTGCCGGACGCCGTCGGGCTGACGGCGGTGTCACGGCTGCGCGAGGTCGCCGAGCGCGTCCACGACGTGCCCGCCCTCGTGGTGCTCACAGGCCTGACCGGGGGCGACCAGGGGTTGCAGGCGGTGGCCGCGGGGGCCGACGACTACCTCGTCAAGGGCGAGACGGACTCGGGGCTCCTCGGCAGGTCGCTGCGCTACGCGCTCCAGCGGCGCCGGTCCGCGGCACAGCAGCGTGCGCTCTACCGCAGCGCGGTGCGGGCCGAGGAGACCGCGCGGCTCGAGCGGGCCCTGCTGCCGAAGCCCCTCGTCGGCGACGAGCGCGTCTCCGTGATGGTCGGCTACCTGCCGGGCGGCGGCGGCCTGCTCGGTGGCGACTTCTTCGACACCGTGGAGCGGCCCGACGGGTCCGTGCTGTCCGTCGTGGGCGACGTCGCCGGCCACGGCCCCGACGAGGCGGCGCTGGGGGCGACCCTGCGCACCGCCTGGCGCACCCTCGTCCTCACCGGCACGCCGCCCGAGCGCATCCTCGAGCATCTGGAGCGCGTGCTGCTCACCGAGCGGGCACGGCCGGAGGTCTTCGTGACCCTGTGCCAGGTGGTCGTCGCCCCCGACCGTTCCGGGATCGACCTCTACCTGGCGGGTCATCTGCCGCCGCTGCTCATCACCGGACCGGTCGGGGGCCTGCGCTGCGAGCTGCTGCCGCCCACCGGCCGGGGCCGGGCGCTCGGCGTCCCCGTCGACGGCGGGTGGGAGCCGCGGCGGATCGGGCTCGACGGCCCTTTTGCGCTCATGCTCTACACCGACGGGCTCGTGGAGGCGGAGGTGCGCTATGGCGGCGGCGTCCCGGACGCGGCGACGGAACCCGTGCTGGACGGCCTGGGCAAGGACGCGCTCGGGCTCGTCGCGCTGCACGGCGAGCGGCCCGCGCGCGTGGGCCCGTTGCGGCGCCGGGTGCCGCGCCTCGGGCAGTCCGGGCTGCACGACCTGGTGCGCGACGACCTCGAGCGGCAGGGCATCGTCGGCGTGGTCGAGCGCGTGCTGCGACGCGTGCGCGCGCTGCACGGCGGCCCGCTCACCGACGACGCGGCGCTGCTCGTCGTCGGGTGGACCGGGCACGACACGCCGTACCTGGGGGAGCGGTCCTCGACCCTCGCGGACTCGGCCGAGTGGGCGCGCCCGTGAGGCGCGAGCGCCCGCTGCACGACGTCGTCCTGCGGCTGCTGCTCATCGTCGGCGCGGTGCTGCTGCTCGCGCTCGCCGTCGCGCTCGTCGCGATCCAGCGCTCGCTGGTGCTGCTGCGGGTGGGCGCGGGCGACGAGGCCATGGACGCGGCCCACGCGTGGAACCTCACCCTGCTGGTCGTGGTGATCGTGCTCGTCCTGCTGGTGGTGGTCATGGGCCTGTTCATGTGGCGCGCCCTGCAGCGCGGCGTGACGCGGCCCCTGGCCCGGCTCGCCGACTCGGTGCGCGCCGCCAGCACGGGGGAGCACGAGCACGAGATCCGGGTCGAGGGCACCGGCGAGGTCGCGGCGCTCGCGGCCGACGTCGAGCACATGCGCCGCGAGCTGGTGCAGCAGGTGGCCGAGGTGCGCGCGTCGCACGTCGAGACCGAGAGCGCCCACGCCCTGCTCGCCGAGCAGGCGCGCGAGCTGGCCCGCTCGAACCAGGAGCTGGAGCGCTCGAACCGCGACCTCGAGCAGTTCGCCTACGTGGCCTCGCACGACCTGCAGGAGCCGCTGCGCAAGGTGGCGAGCTTCACCCAGCTGCTCCAGAAGCGGTACGGCGAGCAGCTGGACGAGCGGGCCGACCAGTACATCGCCTTCGCCGTCGACGGCGCGCGGCGCATGCAGCGGCTCATCCAGGACCTCCTGAGCTTCTCGCGCGTGGGCCGCTCCGGCAGCGAGCCCGAGGACGTCGACCTCGAGCGGGCGCTCGAGCAGGTGCGGCACGACCAGGAGGGCCGGATCGCCGAGGCGGGCGCGGAGGTCACGCACGACCCGCTGCCCGTCGTCCGGGGGGAGAAGGCGCTGCTGACGATGCTGCTGGCGAACGTCGTGGGGAACGCCGTGAAGTTCCGGGACCCCGACCGTCCGCCGCGCGTGCACCTGTCGGCGCGGCGGGTCGAGGGGCCGGAGCCCGGCTGGGAGCTGTCCTGCACCGACAACGGCATCGGCATCGACCCGCAGTACGCCGAGCGCGTCTTCGTCATCTTCCAGCGGCTGCACCCCAAGGACGTCTACTCGGGTACCGGCATCGGGCTCGCGCTCGTCAAGCGGGTGGTCGAGCACCACGGCGGGCGGGTCTGGCTGGAGCCGGCCCCGGGCGGCGGGACGTCGGTGCGGTGGACCCTCCCGGACCGTGACGAGGCGACCGACGTCATCGTCGGTTAGGCTCGGCAGACGTCGCTGACCTGCGACGATGCAGCAGAAGGTAGGGCAGGGGCGCGCCCCGACCGGGCGTTCGACGACGAGGGAGCGGGCATGACGGACCAGCAGACGGGTATCGAGGTCCTTCTCGTCGAGGACGACCCGGGTGACGTGCTCATGACCCGCGAGGCGTTCGACGAGCACAAGGTCGCCAACCGGTTGTCGGTCGTGGCGGACGGCGTGAGCGCGATGGCCTTCCTGCGCAAGGAGGGCGAGCACGCCCAGGCGCCGACGCCGGACCTCATCCTGCTGGACCTCAACCTGCCTCGCATGGACGGCCGTGAGGTCCTCGCGGCGGTCAAGGCGGACGAGCGGCTCAAGCACATCCCCGTGGTCGTGCTCACGACCTCCGAGGCGGAGGAGGACGTGCTGCGGTCGTACTCCCTGCACGCGAACGCCTACGTGACGAAGCCCGTGGACTTCGACCGGTTCATCCAGGTGGTCCGCCAGATCGACGACTTCTTCGTCACGGTGGTGCGGCTGCCCCACCGCTGAGCGGGGCCGGGAGCAGAAGCCCACGGGCCGGGAAGGATCCGGGGCGGGGCGCGGTTGACACTCGTGCGGGCGCGAGCCCGCCGGCGCGAGCCGGAGAACCGAGGAGGAACCCCTTGCTGGACCCGCAGAGCATCTACGAGGTCGACGAGGCCGCCGTCGAGAGCGTCCTGCCCCACCACGGGCCCGACGCGGCGTCGGTCGGCACCGGCCCCGTGCTGCTGCACGCGCTCGACGGGTTCGTCGACGCCGGCTCCGCGGGCGAGATCGCCGTGGAGCACGTCACCGAGGAGCTGACGACCACGCGCCTGGTGACCTTCGACGTCGACCAGCTCCTCGACTACCGCTCGAAGCGGGTCGGGATGACGTTCGACGCCGACCGGTGGTCCGCCTACGACGAGCCCTACCTCGCGATCGACCACGTCGCGGACCGCGAGGGCACCGGCTTCCTGCTGCTGCACGGCTCGGAGCCGGACCTGCAGTGGGAGCGGGTCGTCGCGGCCGTGAAGGGCCTCGTGGAGCGCTTCGACGTCTCTCTCACGGTCGGCTTCCACGGCATCCCGATGGGCGTGCCGCACACCCGGCCGCTGTCGCTGACGGCGCACGGCACGCGCCCCGGTCTGGTGGAGGACTACACGTCGTTCTTCGGCACCGTGCGGGTGCCCGGATCGCTGGCCGCTCTCCTGGAGTACCGGCTCGGCGAGGCCGGGCACGACGCGATCGGCTTCACCGTGCACGTGCCGCACTACCTCGCGCAGTCGCGCTACGCGCCGGCGGCGGTCGTCGCGCTGCGGCACGTGGAGCGCGCCACGGGCCTGGACCTCGCGACCGGCCTGCTCGCGGAGGCCGCGGCGGACGCGACGATCGAGGTCGAGAAGCAGGTGGGGGAGTCGGGCGAGGTGAAGGCCGTCGTCAAGGCGCTCGAGGAGCAGTACGACGCCTTCACGAGGTCGGTGGGGCGGCCGAGCCTCCTGGCCGAGCAGGCCCCCCTGCCCACGGCCGACGAGCTCGGCGCGGAGTTCGAGCGCTTCCTGGCCCGGCAGGACGACGACTGACGCTGCGCCGGCCGCGCTCCCGGAGCGCGGACCGGCCCGGTCCCGAATGGCCGATGCGCGGCTTCCGCGGCATATCCGTGGCACGGCGGTGTGGTCCGTGCCACACTGACCGCGTTGCAGAGGCGCTCCTTCGCACGAACCGGCGGTGCGGCCTGCAGCGACGGGTGGCCGCCCGGCCCGCTCGTGCCCGTTGTGACGGAAGGTCGAAGGATCAGCATGGCGCAAGGTTCTGTGAAGTGGTTCAACTCGGAGAAGGGCTACGGCTTCATCGCGCAGGACGACGGCGGAGCCGACGTCTTCGTGCACTACTCCGCGATCCAGTCGCAGGGGTACCGCACCCTGGACGAGGCCCAGCGGGTCGAGTTCGAGATCACCCAGGGCCCCAAGGGCCCGCAGGCGGAGCAGGTCGTGCCGCTCTGAGCACCCGGCTCGCCTGACGACGGCCGCGTCCCCGCCCGGGGCGCGGC
>NZ_JBHXAW010000197.1:0-8531 GCF_042726645.1 Isoptericola sp. NPDC060257 | reverse complement strand
GGCGAGGCCCACGCGCTGGCGCATGCCGCCGGACAGCTGCGACGGCAGCGAGTCCTGCCAGCCGGACAGACCGACCATGTCGAGCGCCTGCTGCGCCTTCTCCTGACGCTCGGCCTTGCCGACGCCCTGGATCTCCAACGGGTACGCGGCGTTGTCGAGCACCGTGCGGTGGGGCAGAAGCGCGAAGTGCTGGAACACCATGCTCACCCGGGTGCGGCGCAGCTCGCGCAGGCGCTTGCCGTCGACCTTGGCGAGGTTGGCGTCTCCGAGCAGGACGTCGCCCGCGCTGGGGGTCCACAGCCCGTTGAGCATGCGGATGAGCGTCGACTTGCCCGAGCCGGACAGGCCCATGACGACGAAGATCTCGCCGGGGGCGACGTCGAAGGTCGCGTCGATGACCGCGGCGGTGCCGAGGTTCTTCACCTCGTCGCGCGAGGCCCCGGCCTGCAGGCGGCGGACGGCCTCACCGGGCTTGGGACCGAAGACCTTGTAGACGCCTCTCACCGAGACCGCGGGGGTCACCGCGGACGACTCGGCGGGCGTTGGGGTGGTACTGCTGTCTCCCGACATACGGGCAGGGCTCGCCACCTTCCATCACGTTCGGATGTACCCACGGTTCGCCGGGCGGCGCGTCGAGCACCGGTCACGGGTTCCCGTGCTTCCGCAGCTCCGGTGGGCACAAGGGCATCAAGCACCCTCCTATGCCGACGGGTGCCGTGGCGAACCATGATCACCTGCCTGATCTGCACGTTTCCTCCGTGTTGTCCTGCGGGTTTACCGGGTTTTTGCTGGTCAGGCGGGTGAAGTGATCGTTACCGGAATGTGATCTTGAGGGTGGCGCAGGTCACGTGACCGGCCGGATCGGTGTGGTCCCGACCACCTTTCGGTGTCGCTCGCGGGTCGAGCGTCGTTGAAGACATCGTCAGGTTTCGGCAAGGCGGGAGTCGCCGGGACCCTGGCCGAGCTGCAGGGTGCAACCGCGCGTCGAAGAACGCCTGAGACGCGCCGCCGTCCCACCAGGACCCGCCGGGCGAGGCCGGCACCCAGGAGGAGTGCCGGCCTCGCTGCGTCCGGGAGGTGCCGCGGTCTACCCTGGGTGCTGGCCCGTGCGGACACGCCGGGCCACGCGCAGACGGGAGCCCCCAGCGCACACGGCTCATACCGCAGACCCCAGGAGGGCGACCATGTCCACGACCGCTGAGGCACCCGGCGCGACCGGCTTCGACGAGGCTCCCGGCCGCTTCAAGGTGCGCTCGCTCGCGCTGGCGGAGGCCGGCCGGCACCAGATCCGGCTCGCCGAGCACGAGATGCCCGGCCTCATGGCGCTGCGCGCCGAGTACGGCGAGGCGCAGCCGCTGGCCGGCGCCCGCATCGCCGGCTCCCTGCACATGACGGTCCAGACCGCCGTCCTCATCGAGACGCTCGTCGCGCTCGGCGCCGAGGTCCGCTGGGCCAGCTGCAACATCTTCAGCACGCAGGACGAGGCGGCCGCGGCGATCGTCGTCGGCCCGCACGGCACCCCCGGGGACCCGCAGGGCGTCCCCGTGTTCGCGTGGAAGGGCGAGAGCCTCGAGGAGTACTGGGACTGCACGGAGCAGATCCTCGTGTGGCCCGGCGCGGAGAACGGCCAGGGCGGCCCCAACCTCATCCTCGACGACGGCGGCGACGCCACGATGCTGGTGCACCTCGGCCTGCAGTACGAGCGTGCCGGCGTCGTGCCGCCGGACACGCTGCCGGGCGAGCCCGACCACACCCACGAGATGAACGTGGTGCGCGCCGTGCTGCGCCGGGCGCTCGACTCCGACCCGCTGCGCTGGACGACGATCGCGCAGAGCATCGGCGGCGTCACCGAGGAGACGACGACGGGCGTGCACCGGCTCTACCACCTCGCCGAGGCGGGGGAGCTGATCTTCCCGGCGATCAACGTCAACGACTCGGTCACCAAGTCGAAGTTCGACAACAAGTACGGCATCCGCCACTCGCTGCCGGACGGCATCAACCGCGCCACCGACATCCTCATCGGCGGCAAGGTCGCCTTCGTGTGCGGCTACGGCGACGTCGGCAAGGGCGCGGCCGAGGCGTTCCGCGGCCAGGGCGCGCGCGTCATCGTGTCCGAGGTGGACCCGATCTGCGCGCTGCAGGCGGCGATGGACGGCTTCCAGGTGGCCCGGCTCGACGAGACGATCGGCGAGGCCGACTTCGTCATCACCACGACGGGCAACAAGGACGTCGTGCGCGTCGAGCACATGCTCGCGCTCAAGGACAAGGCCGTCGTCGGCAACATCGGGCACTTCGACAACGAGATCGACATGGCCGGCCTCGCCGCCGTGCCGGGCGTCGTGAAGACCGAGATCAAGCCGCAGGTGCACGAGTGGACGCTGCCCGCCGGCGTCGGGCCCGACGGCGTGGAGCGCCCCGAGCGGTCGATCATCGTGCTGTCCGAGGGGCGCCTGCTCAACCTGGGCAACGCGACCGGCCACCCGTCGTTCGTCATGTCGAACTCGTTCGCCAACCAGGTGATCGGCCAGATGGAGCTGTTCGCCGACATGGCCCGCCCGGCCGAGGAGCGGCAGTACGAGCGGCAGGTGTACCGCCTGCCCAAGGTGCTCGACGAGAAGGTCGCGCGCCTGCACCTCGACGCCCTCGGCGTCCGGCTCACCGAGCTCAGCAAGGAGCAGGCCGAGTACATCGGCGTGCCGGTGGAGGGTCCGTACAAGCCGGAGCACTACCGCTACTGACCTGTCAGGGCCACGCGCATGTTCTGATGCTCCTGGCCCTGACAGGTCGCGGGCCGGGCACGGGGGACAGCCCCCGTGCGCAGGGTGGCGCGCCGGATGTCGGCGCGGCGCCGCGGGCGGCAGCCTGGAAGCATGACCAGCATGACGTCCACCGACGGCCAGGTGCCGCCGCCCGCGACCCCGCCGACCCCGCCGCCGGCCACGCAGCCCGCCGAGCGCCCGGCGGTGTCCCCGCGGGCGACGACGGACGGGGCGCCGCCGTTCCTCCTCGCCCCGTTCGACGGCCGGACGTGGCGCGCCTACGGCTTCCTGTGGCTCGCGCTGCTGCTCGCGCCGTTCGCGCTCGCGTACGCCCTGTTCACCGTGTCGTTCATGGCGGGCGTCGCGGTGACGGTCGTGGGCCTGTTCGTGGCGGGCGGCGTGCTGCTCGGTGCGCGCGGGTGGGCGTCGGTCTACCGGCGGATGGCGGTGCGCTACCTCGGCGTCGAGATCGCCGAGCCCGCGCCGCGGCAGCCGCGGAAGGGATTCTGGCGGCGCCTCGGCGGGATGCTCGGCGACGCGACCGCCTGGCGCGGGCTGCTGTACATGGTGGTGACGTTCCCCCTGGCGATCGCGGCGTTCGTGGTGAGCACCGTGTTCCTCGCCGTGGCGCTCGGCGGGATGACGCACTGGTTCTGGTCGCGCTGGCTGCCGGCGCAGCAGGCGGGCGATGGCACCTGGCACCGGGGCGCCTCGTTCGGCACGGACTGGTTCGTCGACACGCCGGCCCGCCAGCTCCTGCTGGCGGCGGTCGGCCTGATCCTGTTCTACCTGTGGCCGCAGGTGCAGTCCCTGTTCGTCGGCCTCTTCCGGATGCTGGCGGAGGGGCTGCTCAGCCCCACGCGGGCCAGCCTGCGGGTGGCGTACGCCGAGCGGGCCCGCGCCGTCACCGTCGAGGACGCCGACGAGCGCCTGCGCCGCATCGAGCGCGACCTGCACGACGGCACCCAGGCGCACCTCGTGGCCGTCGCCATGCAGATCGGCGAGGCGCGCGAGCTGCTGCGCGACGGCACGGACGGCACCGACGGCACCGGCGGCATCGACACCGCGGAGCTCGCCGCCGTCCTGGAGACGGCGCACTCCAGCACGAAGGACACGCTCGCCGAGCTGCGCGAGCTCGCGCGCGGCATCCGCCCGCCCGCCCTGGACGCCGGCCTCGCCGTCGCCCTCGAGACGCTCGCCGCGCGCGCCGCCCTGCCCGTGCGCGTGCACGCCGTCGGGCTCGACGGGGCGGACCTCCCGCCCAGCGTCACCGCCATCTCCTACTTCGCCGTCGCCGAGCTGGTCGCCAACGCGACCAAGCACGCCCGGGCGACCGGCGTCGACGTCGTGGCGGGCGTCGAGCCCGTCGCGGACGCCGCCACCGGGGCCGCCGTGCGTGCGCTCGTGCTGCGCGTGCACGACGACGGCGTGGGCGGCGCGGCGGTGCGCGCCCCCGACCCGTCGGGCAGGGGCAGCGGCCTCGCCGGGCTCACGGACCGGCTGTCGGGCGTCGACGGCACGCTCCGGGTGGTCAGCCCGGCGGGAGGGCCTACGGTGATCACCGTGACCATCCCGCTGCCCGCCCCCGGGTCCCGCCGATGACGCCCGGGGCGTCGACCGGCCCGGCGACCGGCTCGAGCCCGCTGCGCGTCGTCGTCGCCGAGGACTCCGCCATCCTGCGCGACGGCCTCGTCGCGCTCCTGTCCCGCCGGGGGCACGACGTCGTCGCGGCGGTGCCCGACGGCGACGCCCTCGTCCGCGAGGTCACGACCCTCGCCGCCGCCGGCGCCCTGCCCGACGTCCTCGTCGCCGACATCCGCATGCCGCCGTCACACACGGACGAGGGGTTGCGCGCGGCCGAGGCGCTGCGCGCCGCGCACCCCGGGCTGCCGGTGCTCGTGTTCTCGCAGTGGGTCGAGACGCGCTACGCGTCCCGGCTGCTCGAGGGCGACCCGCGCGGCGTCGGCTACCTCCTCAAGGACCGCGTCGCCGACGTCGGGGACTTCGTCGCCGCGCTCGGTCGGGTCGCGGCGGGGGAGACGGTGCTCGACCCGGAGGTGGTGCGCCAGCTCATGGGCGCGCACCGCTCGCCGGAGGACGGCGTCGGCCGCCTGACGCCGCGCGAGAAGGAGGTCCTGGAGCTCATGGCGCAGGGCCGTTCCAACGGCGCCATCGCCGAGCAGCTCTACCTGTCGTACGGGGCGGTGGAGAAGAACGTCGCCGCCATCTTCACGAAGCTCGACCTGCCGCAGGACTCCGCCGACCACCGGCGCGTGCTCGCCGTCCTGCGCTACCTGGGCGTCGACGCCTGACGCCCTGACAACTCGCGCGCTGGGCGGGGGGTGTCCCCCCGGACGGTGCGGGGGAGACGCCGGACGGCGCGGGGGTCAGGCCCATGTCGGACGACGCCGCAGGTCACGAGGCTGGGAGGGTCCTCGTCGCCCAGCCTCAGGAGCCATCGTGGCCGTCCTCGACGCCCCCGCCCCGCCCTCGCCGTCCGCACCGCCACCGGTCGCGACGCGGCGCCCCGACACCCCCTCCCGGTCCACGGCGCCGGACGCCGCGCCCGTCGCCCGTCCGCGCCGGGCCCGCGACCCGTTCGTCGACGTCGTCCGGGCGCTCGGCACCCTCGGGGTGGTGCTGCTGCACTGGCTGATGGCGGAGGCGACGTGGGACGGGCGGACGCTCCTCGTCGGCAACGCGCTCGGGCACGGCGCCGGCTGGCTCGTGACCTGGCTGCAGCCGTTGGCCCTGCTGTTCTTCGCTGCCGGCGCCTCCGCCGGGTACCAGCGCGGGGCCACCGTCGTGGGTGGCCGCGGCTGGGCCGGAACCGTCCTGGCGAGGCTGCGGGCGACGGCCCGGCCCGTCGGGGCGTTCGTCGGGGCCTGGGCGCTCGCGGTCGCCGCGCTGCTCGCGCTCGGGGTGCCCGACGACGCGGTGTGGCGGATGGCGCGGATGGCGCCGCAGCTGCTGTGGTTCCTCGGGGTGTGGGTGGTGCTCATGGCGCTCACCCCGGTGCTGCGGGCCGCCTGGCAGCGCTGGCGGTGGGGTGCGCTCGCCGTCGCCGTGGCGCTGCCGCTGGCGCTCGACGCGCTGCGGTTCGGGCTCCCCGGTGAGCTCACCGGCGGGCTGGCCTGGGCCGACGTGCTGCTCGCCTGGGCCGCGCCGTTCCTCGCCGGGATCGCGTACGCCTCCGAGCGCAGCGACCCGCGCCGTCCAGCCCTCGACCGGACCACCGGCGCGACCGCCGACCCGCTCGCCGGCCGCACCGCCCGGCTGCTCCTCGCCGCCGGCGCCGTGGCAGCGGTCGCCGCGACGGCCGTGCTGGTGGCGGTGGGCCCGTACCCGCTCAGCCTCGTCGGGATGCCCGGCGACGAGATCTCCAACCTCGGCCCGCCGACGGCGCCCGTCGTCGCGCACGCCGTCGCCCAGGTGTGCCTGGTCCTTCTGTTCCGCGCCGCGCTCGTGCGACGCACCGCGTCCGGGGCGGGAGCGCGGGCCGTCGGTGCCCTGGCCCGCCGGTCGATGACCGTCTACCTGTGGCACCTCACCGCGATGTTCGCCGTCGTGGGGGTCGCGCTCCTCGGGCTCGGGCAGGAGCTGCCGGCCTCGTGGGGCGCGGACTGGTGGGCGTCGCGCCCGGTCTGGTTCGCGGCGTACCTGCTGGTGCTGCTCGGCCTGGTGCGCGTCTTCGGCCGCTTCGAGGACCGTCGCCGCTGACCGCCGGTGCGGTCAGCGGGGCGGGTCGGGGACGGCGTACGGCAGGCGGTGCAGGCTGGCGGCGCGGGCCTCGGCCCGCGCCTGCTCGGCCTGCCCGCGCTCGAGCTCGCGGTCGCGGCGCTCGTGCAGGACGGCGTGCAGGAACGCCTCGGGCGGCGTGCCAGGCGGCGGACCGGGGGCGACGAACGGCTCGACGCGGCCGGCCAGGTCGTCGGCCAGGCCCGCACGCGACGCGGGCGCGAGCCGGGGAGCGCGGTCGAGGAACTGCCGTGCGGCGAGGGCCAGACCGTCGGGCAGCCGCCGGATGTCGGCCGTGCGGGCCCAGGCGGCCAGCTCCGGCGGCATGCCCAGCGGGACCGTCCGGGCGCGGCCGCCCCGCACGCGGATGACGTACGTGCCGGCCAGCAGGTCGCCGAGCCGCTTGCCGCGCGCGTTGGACAGCGACGCGATCAGCGCGACGCTCCCGACCGTCAGCCACAGCTCGCCGATGCCCACCAGCGCCCGCGTGAAGGCGTGGCGGAAGCGCACCGGGCCGCCGTCGTCGCGCACGACGCGGAGCCCGGTGATCAGCTTGCCCAGCGAGCGGCCCCGGCTCAGCGTCTCGACCGTCGTCGGGATCACGACCATCACCAGCGCCGCGGCGACGACGCCCGCCACCCGGGCCCACTGCTCGTCGATCGCGACGTCCTGCAGGGCCACGACGACCAGCAGCGTGATCCCGACGATCGCGAGGGCCGCGAGGTCGAGCAGCGCCGCCAGCGCCCGGCTGACGAACGACGCCGGCCGTGCGTCGAGCACCACGCCCTCGCCGATGACGATCCCGTCCTGCATGTGCATCCCCCGCTCGTGCGACGTGTCCCGTGTGGAAGGGTATCGACCGTGGACCTCGACGCCTTCACCGCCGTGCACAGCCCGCAGTGGGACCGGCTGAAGCAGCTCACCCGCAAGCGGCGCCTCGACGGCGCGGAGGCCGACGAGCTGGTGCGGCTGTACCAGGCGGTCGCGACGCACCTGTCCACGGTGCGGTCGGCCGCGCCCGACCCGGTGCTCGTCACCCGGCTCTCCGACCTGCTGAGTCGGGCCCGCGTGCGGGTCACGGGCACGCACGAGCCGGCCTGGGCCGACGTCGTCCGCTTCGTCGCGGTGACGGTGCCCGCGGCGCTGTACCGGGTGCGCTGGTGGACCCTCGGCGTCGTCGTGGTGTGCCTCGCGCTCGCCGTCGTCGCCGGGTACCGCGTCGCCACGGACCCGGACGTCCTCGCGCAGATGGGCACGCCCGCCGAGCGCGAGGCGTACGTCAACGAGGCGTTCGCGTCGTACTACGACCCGGGCGCGTCCTTCGCCGCCATGGTGTGGACGAACAACGCGTGGATCGCCGCGCAGTGCGTGGGCCTCGGGATCACCGGCGTCTGGCCGGCCTACGTGCTGATCCAGAACGCGGTGGGCGTGGGCGCCACCGGCGGCATGATGGCGGCCTACGACGAGCTGGACGTGTTCCTGCAGCTCATCGCGCCGCACGGGCTGCTCGAGCTCACCGCGGTGTTCGTCGCCGGCGCCGCCGGCCTCAAGCTGTTCTGGACGGCGGTGTCGCCCGGCCCGCGGCCGCGCACCGTCGCGCTGGCGCAGGAGGGGCGCGCGCTCGTGACCGTCGCGATCGGGCTCGCCGGGGCGCTCGCGGTGTCCGGTCTGATCGAGGGCTACGTCACGGGCTCGACGCTGCCCTGGTGGCTCAAGATCGTCATCGGCGCGATCGCGCTCGCCGGGTTCTGGGTCTACGTCGTCGTGCTGGGCCGGCGCGCCACCGCGGCGGGGCTCACGGGCGACCTGGACGCCGACCGCGCCGGCGAGGTCGTGCCGACCGTCGGCTGACCGGCACCCTCGCGACTGCGGGGTCAGAGCCGTCCGGCGGCCTTGAGCGCGAGGTAGGTGTCCGCGAGCCGGGGAGCGAGGTCGTCCGGCAACGCCTCGACGACCTCGGCCCCGTGCTGGCGCAGCACGGTGGAGACGGCCGCCCGCTCCAGGTCGGCACGAGCGGCGGCCGCCGCGTCGTAG
>NZ_JBHXAW010000196.1:0-8586 GCF_042726645.1 Isoptericola sp. NPDC060257 | reverse complement strand
ACCGACACCCCCCCCCCGGCGGGGGGGGGGCCCCCCCCCGGCCCCCCCCCACGACGAGCGCCCGGCGCGGCGCGCGCACCACGGCGTCGGGCACGTTCTCGGCGTCGACGAGCACCACGTCGGCCGGGGCACCCACCACGAGGTCGTGCACCTCGCGGCCCACGAACCGGGCGGCGTCCGCGGACGCGACGCGGGCAGCGGTGACGAGCTCCTGGTCGTGCCGCAGGCCCGACAGGCGCGCGAGCTGCGTGGTGAGCGCGAGCAGGTCGCCCGTCCCGTACGGGGACCACAGGTCGCGGATGCCGTCGGTGCCGAGGCCGACCGGGACGCCGGCGTCGCGCAGCGCGAGCAGCGGCAGGGGAGCGGCGCCGATCGGCGCCACGGTGGTCATGGTGATGCCGGCCTCGCCCATCGCCGCGACCAGGTCGGCCTGGCGGGCGGCGGACAGCTGGCCGACCGCGAAGCCGTGCGCCACGTTGACCCTGCCCTGGAGCCCGGCCCGCAGGGTGCGGTCGACCATCAGCTCGATCTGGAAGGCGCCCAGCTCGCCGCCGTCGTGCAGGTGCACGTCGATGCCGACGCCGCGCCGTTCCGCGATCTCGAACAGCCCGTCGAGCTGACCGACCGGGTCGCGGTCGATCGACGCCGGGTCCAGGCCGCCGACGTGCTCGGCGCCCGCGGCCGCCGCCCGGTCCAGCAGCTCCAGGACGCCGGGGCGGCGCAGCACGCCGTCCTGCGGGAACGCCACGATCTCGGCGTGCACGGCGCCGCCGAGGGCGGCGACGGCCTCGCGGACCACCTCGATGCCGCGCAGGCCCACGCCGAGGTCGACGTCCACGTGCGTGCGCACCGCCGTCGTGCCCGTGCGGACCGACTCGCGCAGCACCGCCAGCGTGACGTCCACGCCGGGGATGCCGAGCTCGTCGCGGTGCGCGCGCTCGTGCGCGATGCGCGCCTGGACGCCCGGCTCGCCGCCGTAGCTCACCCACGGCTTGCCCCACCACGACTTGTCCACGTGCGCGTGCGCGTTGACCAGCCCGGGCAGGGCGAGCAGCCCGCGCCCGTCGACCTCCCCGTCGACCTCTCCGTCCGTCTCGCCGGCGGCCGACGCAGCGGCGTCGTGCGGCACGACGGCGATGATGACGCCGTCGGCCACGTGCAGGTCGGAGCGCTCGCCGCCCCAGGGCCGCACGTCGCGCAGCACGGTGACGGTGGTGGGGGAGCTGGTCATCGGACTTCCTCCTCGAAGGGGACGACCGCCTGCGGCCGTCCGGGGATGGTGATCTCGTAGCTCTCGCCGGCGCCGTCGAGCGCCGCGTCGAGCGGGACGACGGTGGCGCCGTCCCAGGCCTCCTGCTGGGTGTAGCCGCCGGCGAGGACGCCGTAGGCCTCCCCGTCGGGCCCGTGCCACACCGCGACGGTCTCGTGCCGGCGGTCGGTGGGCAGGACGACGTCGGTACCGTCCGGGCCGACCACCTCGATGCTCGGGCCCGACCCGGCGTTGCCGAACGGGCCGTTGCCGGCGACGACGAGGGTGCCGTCGCCGGCGCGGGCCACGCCGTGCTGGTGGGAGTCGGCGGTCAGGTCGGTGGTCGTGACCTCGCCGGTGCCGGGGTCGACGCGGGCCAGCACACGGCCCTGGTACGGCAACAGCAGGTCGCCGTCGTCGTCGAGGACGGCGTAGTGCGGCTTCTCGAACGACGCGAGGCCGCCCTCGCGCCCGAACGGCGCCACCTCGATCGCGCGGGCGCGTCCCCGCTCCGGGTCCACGACCGTGACGGTGAACCCGTCGTGGTCGATCGTGTAGACCTCGTCGCCGTCGTCGCTCACGAGGACGTCGAAGGGCCGCAGCCCCACCGGCACGGCGGACACGACCTCGCCGGTGTCGGCGTCGAGCGTCTCGAGGAACGCCGCGTCGCCCGTGCTCACGGCGACGTGCACCCGCTCGCCGTCGGGGGAGACGGCCAGGCCGAGGCCGCCGCGCCGGTACTCGCCGAACGCGCGACGGCTCGTCGCGTGCTCGTACGCGAAGAGGTCCGTGCGCTCCCGGGCGTCGAGGTCCACGACGGCGACGCCCTCGGCGGTCGAGACGTACGCGCGCCGGGAGTCCTCGTCCACGGCGACGCCCCACGGCGCGGTGCCCACGGTGATCTCGTCGACGACGGCGCTGCCCCGCCGGTCGGCCGGGTCGACCACTGCGAGCGTGTCGCGCTCGGCCTGCGTGGCCAGCAGCAGCTGGGCGGGCGCGCGATCGGGAGACGGCGTCCGCGTGGCCGACGTGCTCGGGCTCGGGGTCTGACTCGGCGTCCTGGTGCCCGCGGGCTGCGGTGGAGCCGCGCAGGCGCCGAGGGCGAGCAGGGCTCCGGCGACGGCGACCGCTCCCGCGGCACGGGCCGGGCGGCGCGTGCGGCGGGCGGGAGTCACGGTGAGATGGTATGCCATATTCCCCTCCGGCCGGCTGGCAAGATGTGCGCATGTCCTCCGAGCTCTCGGCCCCCTTCGAGCCCGAGTCCGTCCGGGTGGCGCGCGTCGTCCGCGAGCAGATCGTGGACGGCTCCCGGGAGCCCGGGAGCCGCCTGGTCGAGCGCGACCTGGCCGCCGAGCTGGGCGTGAGCCGCATCCCCGTGCGGGACGCGCTGCGGACGCTCGTCGCGGAAGGGCTCGTCACCCCGCGCCCGCGCACCTGGGCGGTGGTCCGCGAGTTCAGCGACGCCGACGTGGACCACCTGCACGAGGTGCGCGAGGCGACGGACCCCCTGCACTTCCGGCTCGCGGCGACGCGCCGGTCGCCGGAGCAGCTCGAGGCGCTCACCGAGGCGTGGCAGCGGGAGGACGCCGCCGCCCGCGCGGGCGACGGCCCCACGGCCCGGCGCGCCGGCGCCGACTTCCACGAGCGCGTCGTCGAGGCCGCCGGGAACCCGGTGCTCCTCGAGCTGCACCTCGTGATCGCCAGCCGGGTGCGCTGGCTGCTGGGGCAGCACCTCGACCTGCAGGCGATCGCCGACGAGCACCGCGAGCTCCTCGACGCGGTCCGGGACAGGGACGGCGAGGCCGCCGCCCGCCTGGCCAGCGCGCACCTCGGCACGAGCCGGGCCGCGGCCCAGGAGCGCCGGGCCTGACGCAGTCCGCGCCGGGCGCGCGGCCGGGGGCGAGGTCATGCGCCCAGGCTCGTCGGACGCGCCGCGCCGGCGCATCGGGCGTCCGGGGCGCGTCGGCTCATCCGAACGGATGAGGTGCGGATCGACCCCGCCCGGTTAGCGTGCGTGTCGTGCCCGGATCCCTCACCCGCGGCGTGCACCTCGCGTTCGCCGCGCTCGTCGCGACGTCCGCCGCGCGCTACCTCACCAACCACGGCCTCGACGGCCGGTGGTGGCTGGTCGTCGTGCTCGTCGCGGTGGTCGCCGCCGCGTACGCGGCGCTGGTGGTGCTCGCGCGGCAGACCGGACCGGCGGCCCGCCGCGTCGCGGTCGACCTGGTCCTGGGCGTCCTGCTCCTGGCGTGGGGCGCCCTCGTGCTGGTGGCGCCGAGCTTCGCCTGGTCGGCGATCCCGCTGTTCTTCGTCTGCCGCACGCTCGTGCCCGTGCCCGCCGCGCACGTCCTGGTGGGCGCCGTCGCCGTGGTGACGGGCGTCGCGCTCTTCGGCCTGTCGGGGCGCAGCGACTGGGCGGCCGCCGTCGCGCCGCTCGTGGTGGCGGTGCTGCTCAGCCTCGCGTACGACGCGATCGTGCGGCAGGCGGGGGAGCGGGTCCGGCTGCAGCGCGAGGTCGCCGTCCTGGCCGAGCGCGAGCGCGTGGCGCGCGAGATCCACGACACCGTGGCCCAGTCCCTGTCCTCCGCGGTGCTGCGGCTCGAGGCCGCCGACCAGCGCTGGGACGCCGACCCCGGCGCCGCGCGCGACGACGCCCGGCAGGCCGCCGTCGCCGTGCGCGCCAGCCTCGGGCAGACACGCGACCTCGTGCACGATCTCGTGGACCCGTCCCCGGCGGCGGGCGGCGTGGCCCCTGCCGACGTCGAGGCCGCGATCCGGACGGCGGCGCGTCGCCACGTCCCGGACGCCGAGCTCACCGTGGTGGGCGAGCCGGTGCGGGTCGGCGCGGAGACGGCGCACGCCCTCGCGCGCATCGCCCAGAGCGCCGTGGCGAACGTGGACCGGCACGCCGGCCCCGCGCGGCTCGGCCTCACCCTGACCTACCTGCCCGACGCCGTCGCGCTCGACGTGTTCGACGACGGCCGCGGCTTCGACGTCGAGCAGGTCGCGGCGCGGACCGTCGGCGCGGGCGCTCCCGGACGGCAGGGCGGGTTCGGGCTGCGGGCCATGCGGCAGCGGGTGGAGCAGCTCGGTGGCACGATCACGGTGGAGAGCTCGCCGGGCGAGGGGACCGTCGTCGGGGTGCAGCTGCCCGTCGCCGCCGACGCCGGGACGGCCGGGCCGGACGACCAGGAGGACGCATGAGCGACCCGATCACCGTGCTGCTCGTGGACGACCACCACGTGGTGCGCGCCGGGCTGCGCGCCCTGCTCGACTCGCAGCCGGACCTCACCGTCGTGGGCGAGGCGGGCACCGCCGACGAGGCCCTCGACGCCGTGGGGCGCCTCGCGCCCGCGCTCGTCGTCATGGACCTCGAGCTGGGCGCGGAGGAGGACGGCGTCGCCGCCACCCGCCGCATCCGTGCCGCCCACCCCGACCTGCCCGTCCTCGTGTTCAGCGCCTACGACACCGACGCCGACGTCGTGCGCGTCGTCGACGCGGGCGCCATCGGCTACGTCCTCAAGGACGCCCCGCCCGCCGAGATCTTCTCCGCCGTGCGGGGCGCCGTCGTCGGGCGCAGCGTGCTGTCCCCGCCGGTCGCGTCCCGGCTCATGCAGCAGGCGCAGAACCCCGGCAGCGCGCTCACCCCGCGGGAGGCGGAGCTGCTCACGCTGCTCGCCCAGGGGCTGAGCAACCGGGAGCTCGGGCGGCGGCTGTTCATCTCCGAGGCGACCGTGAAGACCCACCTCGCGCACGTGTACGCCAAGCTCGGCGTCGAGTCGCGGGCGGCCGCCGTCGCGCACGCGCTGCGCGGGCAGACGGTGCGCTGACGGCTCAGCCCTCGACGCCGACGTCGTCCGGGCGCTTGTCGTCGCGCCACCCGCGCCACACCGAGTGCCGCAGCCGCGGTCCTTCGTCGTCCGCGCCGCCGCCCCCGTCGGGAGCGTGCGCCCCCAGGTCGGCGGGATCGCTCGTCCAGTCCCCGTAGCTCACCTCGGCCACGCGCTCGGGCGCGGCCCACCGCGCGTGCACCGCCTCGGTGCGGGGCACGCCGTCGAGCGGCGCGTCGTCCACGGGCCGCAGGCGCCGCACGACCTCCCGCCGCTCCGCCTCCTTGAAGCCCGTGCCGACCTTGCCCACGTAGCGCAGCACCCCGCCGTCGTCCGGCACCGCCAGCAGCAGCGACCCGGCGACCCGGGCGTCCTCCCGCCCCGTCCCCGCATGCAGGGGGCGCCAGCCGACGACGACCACCTCCTGGGTGCGGGCGTGCTTGATCTTGAGCCAGTCGCGCGAGCGGTGGCCCGGCGTGTACGGCGACCGGCGCCGCTTGGCCACCACCCCCTCCAGCCGCATGAGCCGGCTCGTCTCCAGCGCCTCGTCGAGCGTGCCGTCCAGGGCGTCCGGCACGTGCACCGGACGCCGCGGCGTCACGACCCGCGCCAGCTCCGCGCGGCGCTCGGCGTACGGCCGGTCGGTCGCCGCGCGCCCGCCGACGACGAGCGCGTCGAACAGCACCAGGTCGACGCCGACCGCGCGGCGGGCCTTCTCGACGTCGCGCGGCCGGGAGAGGTTGGCCCGCTGCTGCAGGCGGCGGAACGACGGGCGCCCGTCCGCGTCGAGGGCGACGATCTCGCCGTCCAGCGCCAGCGGGAGGTCCTCGTCGGACACCATCTCCGCGACCTGCTGCAGCTCCGGGAACGTCACCGTGAGGTCCTGGCCGGAGCGGGACGTGAGGCGCACCGTGCGCTCGTCGTCGCCGTCCGCGCCGGGGAGCACCTCCACGACGGCGCGGAAGCCGTCCCACTTCACCTCGAACGCCCAGTCGTCCGGGTCGAGCCGGGCCAGCTCGCCCGGCGGCGCGGTCGTCGCCAGCATCGGGCGCGGCGTCTCGGCCGGCGCGTCGTCGGCGGCCGCGCGCGGCCGGGCCGCCGGCGGGCTCGGACGGGTGTCGTCGTCGCGCGCCTCGGCCCCGGCGTCCTCGTCGCCGGGCTGCGTCTTGGTGCGGTGGATCAGCCACGAGTTCTGGTCGTCGCCGCCCCGCCCGCCGGTGCGGATGAGGGCGAGCCGGCGGGAGCCCCGGCGCTCGCTGTGCAGGACGGCGATCACCTCGTCCTCGCGCCACTTCTCCAGGTCGTAGGTGCCGGCATCCCAGATCGTCACCTCCCCGCCGCCGTACTCGCCCGCGGGGATGGTGCCCTCGAACGACCCGTACTCGAGCGGGTGGTCCTCGGTCTGCACGGCCAGGTGGTTCTGCTTCGGGTCGGTGGGCTCGCCCTTGGGCAGCGCCCAGCTCACGAGGACGCCCTCGTGCTCCAGCCGGAAGTCCCAGTGCAGGCGACGAGCGTGGTGCTCCTGGATGACGAACGTCGGTGCGCCCTCGGGCTCGGCGGGAGAGTCGGGGCCGAACGGCTCCGGGGTCTTGTCCGGGTCCCGCTTGGCCCGGTACGTCTCGAGCTTCTCGGCCGGGGTGCGCTCGAACGTCGCCATGCGTTCCGGCGTCGGCTCGAGCTGCGCCAGGTGCCCGGCGGCCAGGGGCTCCAGGAGGTCGCCGTCGCGTTCCAGGCGCTCGACCACCTCGGTGAAGGTGAGGTGGCGCAGGTCGGGGTCGTCGAGCTCGTCCCAGGTGCGCGGGGCGGCGACGGTCGGCTCGTCGCGGCCGCGCAGCGAGTACGGCGCGATGGTGGTCTTGGCGCCGTTGTTCTGCGACCAGTCCACGAGCACCTTGCCCGCGCGCAGCGACTTCTTCATGTCGCTGACGACGAGGTCCGGGTGTTCCGACTCCAGGTGCCGCGCGAGCTCGTGCGCGACGGCGGAGACGGCGTCCGCGGTCAGGGAGTCGTCGTGCCCGGTGAGCGCGGCGTACAGGTGGAGGCCCTTGGACCCGCTGGTCACGGGCAGGGGGTCGAGGTCCATGCCGAGCAGGACGTCGCGCGCCAGCCGCGCCACCTCGGCACACTCGGCGAGGCCCGCGCCCGGCCCGGGGTCCAGGTCGAGGACCAGCCGGTCGGGCGGCATCGGCGTGCCCGTGCGCCCGAACCGCCACTGCGGCACGTGGATCTCGAGCGTCGCCGTCTGCCCCAGCCAGGTCAGCGTGGCGAGGTCGTTGACCAGCACGTAGTCGTTGGTCGACGTGCGGTGCTTGATGGAGCGGCGCGGCACCCACGACGGCGTCGACGCGTCCAGGTTCTTCTGGAAGAACATCTGACCGGCGACGCCGTCCGGCCAGCGCTTGCGTGTCGCCGGTCGGTACGAGGCGTGCCGCAGCAGCGCCGGCGCCACCTGGGCGAGGTACTGCAGCACCTCGCCCTTCGTCGTCCCCGTGGCGGGGTAGTAGACCTTGTCCAGGTTCGTCAGCTGCAGGCGGCGGTCGCCGACCGTGACGGTCTGCGGCTTGCTCGACGACGTGCGGGCCATGCGGACATCGTCGCGCGAGGGCGGGATGTGCGCGCCTCCGGAGGCTCCCTACCGGCTGCACGTCGTCGTCCCGGACGGAATGACATGTCGATCACACGTCGACGAGCGAATCTGTGGCGGAGACGAGGTGCAGGTGCGAACCTGGCGTCCATGGTCGAGTCAGCGGCTGGCACCGCGCGCAAACGGCGGCCGAAGGGACCGGTAGCCGGTTCCGCCGTGGCGACCTGCTTGCTCGCAGTCGGTGCCGGGGCGGGTGTCGCGGCAGCCCAGGGTGCGATTTTCGTCGACGAGACCTTCACGGGCGCCACGGCAGACTCGCTGTTCTCCGCCTATGGATCCGCCTGCCTGACCGGTGCGGCTCCGGGTGATCCCACCGCCGGCGCGCACCCACTCGGCGGGTGCGATCCCGAGCGGACCGTGAACTCGCCGCCACTCGAGGGGGCTCCCGACGGGTACCTCCAGCTCACGGACGCGTCGAACGACCAGTCCGGCGCCGTGCTGTTCGACACTCCGATCCCCGCAGAGCAGGGCCTGGTCGTGCGGTTCGAGCAGTGGCAGTACGGCACGACGACGGCGGACCCTGCGCCGGCCGACGGCATCGCGTTCTTCCTGGTCAACGGCGACGCAGAGCTCGTGGCCCCGGGGGCGTTCGGGGGCAGCCTGGGGTACGCGCAGAAGCGGCCGGACGGAGATCCGGCGAACGAGATCATCCCAGGGGTCGAGGGCGGTTACCTGGGGATCGGGTTGGACGTCCTCGGCAACTACTTCGGAGACTGGGAGGACCGTGGACTCGGATGCCCGGACGGGCAGCAGTCTCCGGCTGGGACGGGGTTTCGCATACCTGAGCCGGAGAAGATCACTGTGCGGGGGCCGGCGGAGCCCGGCGATACGACGCAGGGGTACTGCTTCCTGACCTCCACTGC
>NZ_JBHXAW010000195.1:0-8610 GCF_042726645.1 Isoptericola sp. NPDC060257 | reverse complement strand
GGCCTGTATCCTTGCGCCCGATCCGACCCACCACGTGCCCGCGTGCTTCGAGCGGCACCGGAGCAGAGGACCCTCATGCACCAGACCCCGACGCGCGCCGCCCTGGTGGCCGGCGTTCTCGTCGCGGCCGTCGGCGTCCTGGGGGCCTGCTCGCCCGGGGCTGACCAGCCCGCCGCGCCCCTGCCGGCCAGCCCGAGCCCGTCGCCGTCGCCCACCCCGGACGCGCAGGAGCGCGAGAGCGTGGAAGCCGCCGAGCAGACGCTGCAGGACTTCTACGAGCTGGGCGCGAAGGTCGGCAACGACGGCTTCGTGAACTGGCAGGTCATGCAGGGCTTCTGGACCGACGACGAGCAGTGGCAGGCGCAGCAGGCGACCTACGAGCAGCGCGTCGCCGACGGCTGGACGACCGAGGGTGCCGCCACCTTCACGGACGTGCAGGCGAGCGACTTCGACCCCGGCGGCGATGAGCCGGGGGACGAGCGGGTGACCCTCGAGGTGTGCAACGACACCTCCGGCGTCACGACCCTCGACAAGGACGGCGCGAAGGTGCCCCGGGCCGAGGGCGTGCCGGAGCGGTTCACGGTCGTGTACACGATGAGCGCGCGCGGGGAGGACCGATGGGGCATCGACAGCCGCGAGGCGGACACGGAGGAGTCGTGCTGAGGCAGGTGACGCGGGTCCTGGCCGTGCTGATGCTGTTCACCGGCGTGGCCGTCGCGCCGTCGGTCGCGACCTCCGCGCCCGCCGTCGCCGCCCCCTGCACCGGTGGTGGCGGCGCCGACAATGACGGCAACGTCGGAGGCGAGGTGACCTGCCCGGGCGAGGACGGCGACGACGGCGACGACGGTTCGGACAGCAGCGGCGTCAGCAACGGCAGCGGCGGCGAGTGGGTGTGCCGCTACAGCGGCAAGGTGATCCCCTGCGTGACCAGCCTTGGCGTCTACAACGGCTCGTGCTACATCAAGCTGGCGAACCCGCAGCCGCCCAAGGACGCGGGTATCTGGAACGGCAAGGACGAGGGCTACATCGTCCAGTGCACGCCCCCCCGGGATGAGTGCATCGAGGGCATGGACGACGCCACGGAATTCATGTACCTCTGCGCGGGCGGCCAGCAGTACTCACCGGATCTGCCGCCCACGGACATGGGTCCCACCCCGGAGGAGCTGGCGGAGCGCGCGTACGCGCGGATGCAGCTGACGATGGGCGAGATCGGCTCGACGCCGCCGACGACGGAGGTGGACGGGAACGCGATCGGGATCGTGGGGATGCCGATCTGGCTGTGGGTGTCGAACCCGGCGGCGAACACGACCGGCCCCATCCGAGAGTCCGAGACGGACGGCGGCCTCACCGTCACGGTTGACGGGACGCTCGACCGGATCGTGTGGACGCTGACCGACGACGACACCGGGGAGGTCTACGCCACGACCACCTGCGCGGGCTCCCGCGCGCCCTACACGGAGTGGTCCGAGGCCGCCAGCGGCGGCGACGCCCGCCCGTCCCCGACGTGCGGGTTCGACGGGGCCGAGAACCGGCGCTCCGGCAACATCACGGTGACGGGAACGGCGTACTGGACGGCGGAGTGGGAGGGCGGCGGCCTGGACGGCACGATCGACGTGCCCGCCCAGACGCGCGAGTCGACCCTCGCGATCGGCGAGGCGCAGGTCCTGGTCCAGTAGTGCGCTGACCCGTCGGCCTCGTCGCGATGCCGTCGGCACGACGCCGTGGCACGATCGCGGCCATGACGGTGGCGTTCGTGCTCGGCGGCGGCGGGGTGCGCGGCGCCGTCCAGGTGGGCATGCTGCAGGCGCTGTTCGAGGCGGGCGTCGCCCCCGACCTCGTGGTCGGCACGTCGATCGGCGCGATCAACGGCGCCGCCGTGGCGGCCGACCCGAGCGTCGCCGTCGTCGACCGCCTCGGTGCCGCATGGGCGTCCCCCACGGCGAACGAGGTCTACGGCGAGGCCTGGTACCGGCAGCTCGGCCGCCTCGCCAAGTCCCGCACGCACCTCTACGACCCGGCCGCGCTGCGCCGGCTCATCGCCGGCACCCTGGGCGAGAAGACGACCTTCGAGGACCTCGCCGTGCCGCTCGTCGTCGCCGCCGCGAGCATCGAGCGGGCGTCGGAGCACTGGTTCGACTCCGGGCCGCTGGTCGAGGCGGTGCTCGCGTCGGCGTCGGTGCCGGGCGCGCTGCCGCCCACCGAGATCGGCGGCGAGCACTACGTCGACGGCGGCATGGTGAACTCCATCCCGCTCGGCGAGGCCGTGCGCCGCGGCGCGACCACGGTCTACGTGCTGCAGGTGGGGCGGGTCGAGGAGCCGCTCACGGTGCCGTCCAAGCCGTCCGACGTCGCGCGCGTGAGCTTCGAGATCGCCCGGCGGCACCGGTACTTCCGGGAGCTGGAGGAGGCCCGCCGGGTCGCGACCGTGCACGTGCTGCCCACCGGCGGCGCGCTGCCGGGGGACGAGAAGCTCGGCGCGTTCCGGCGCATGGACTCCACCGCGGCGCGCATCGCCCAGTCGTTCGCCGCCGCGCGGGACTACCTCGCGGCCGCGCCGCCGCCGGGAGGGCCGGACACGACCTCGCCGGACACGCCGGTGCAGCCGTGATCGCGCCCCCGCCCCGGTGGGTCCGCCGGGTCGTGCTGGCGCCGCTCGTGGTGCTGCTGGCCGTGCTGCTGGTGCCGACGTCGATCATGCTGGCGCTGGTGGTCGGCGCCGCGCTGACCTGGCTGCTGCCGGGGCGCCTGCGGGGGCTGCGCCTGCTGTGGATGCTGTCGTTCTACGTGCTGTGGGACGCCGCCGCGCTGGTGGTGCTGTTCGCGCTGTGGGTGGCGTCCGGCTTCGGGCTGGCGATGCACCGGCCGTGGGTGCAGCGGGCGCACGTCGCCGTGGCGCGGGCCGCCCTGGCCGTCCTCTTCTGGCAGGTGCGGTGGACGCTGCGGCTGACCATCGTCGTCGAGGTCGAGGAGGGCGCGAGGCTGCCCGACGTCCCCGTCCTCGTGCTCAGCCGGCACGCGGGGCCGGGGGACTCGTTCATCCTGGTCGACGTCCTCCTCGGTCGCGCCCGCCGCGCGCCCGCCATCGTCCTCAAGGACACGCTGCAGTGGGACCCGGCGATCGACGTCCTCCTGGGCCGGCTGCCCGCGGCCTTCGTCACGCCCCTGGCGCGCCGCAGGCCGGGGCAGCCCGGCGCCGCCGAGACCATCACGCGCATCTCCGCCGACCTGGGCCCCGACGACGCCCTCGTCCTGTTCCCCGAGGGCGGGAACGTGACGCCCCGGCGCCGCGCGCAGCGGATCGAGGCGCTCCGGGCCCGTGGCAAGGACGCCCTCGCCGACCGCGCCGAGCGCATGCCGCACGTCATGGTGCCGCACGCGGGCGGGTTCCTGTCCGCGCTCGACGCCGTCGCCCCGGACGCCGCCGTGCTGGTCGTCGCGCACACCGGCCTCGACCGCCTCGTCACGGTCAAGGACATCTGGCGCGAGCTGCCGATGGACAAGACCATCGTGCTGGGCGGCACCCTGACGCGCGTCGACGACCTCCCCGCCGACGTCGAAGGGCGGGAGCTCTGGCTCTTCGACCAGTGGGAGCGCGTGGATGCCTGGATCACCGAGCGCTCCGCGGGCCTCGACTCCCCGGCGCGTCCCGCCGCCCCGCACGAGTGACGGCGGCGGGCGACCGGGCGTAGCGTCGAGCTGCGCTGAACACCCCGTTCACCGAGGCGGCCGAGCGGTGTAAAGTCTCCCGGCCGCCGAGACCCGGTGGTACAGACCACTCCAGTAAGGAGCCTCAACGATGCAGCTCATGCGGAGGCGCTCGATCGAAGCGACGATCGCGGCGTCCGACGAGCCCCAGCGCCAGCTCAAGCGCACCCTCGGTGCCTGGGACCTCATGGTCCTCGGCATCTCCGTGGTGATCGGCGCCGGGATCTTCTCGAAGGCCGCGCAGGTGTCGGCCACGCAGACCGGCCCGTCGGTCGTGATCTCGTTCGTCATCGCCGGCGTCGTGTGCGCCCTGGCCGCGCTGTGCTACGCGGAATTCGCGTCCTACATGCCCGTGGCGGGGTCGGCGTACACGTTCTCGTACGCCTCGATGGGCGAGCTGCTCGCCTGGATCATCGGCTGGGACCTCATCCTCGAGATGTTCTTCGCCGCCTCCGTCGTCGCCAAGGCCTGGGGCCTGTACTTCGACAACTTCCTCAACGTGTTCGGCCTCGGCGGGGTCGACGCGGACGGCGTCGCGTCCGGGATCCACAACACGATCCACCTCGGCGGCGTGTCCTTCGACTGGGGCACCGCCATCCTCATCGTCGTGCTCGCCACGCTGCTCGCCGTCGGCACAAAGCTCTCGACGCGCGTCACCGGCGTGCTCACGGCCATCAAGGTCGCCATCGTGCTGCTCATCATCGTGGTGGGCTTCGCGTTCTTCAGCGCGTCGAACCTCAGCCCGTTCGTGCCCAGCCCCGAGTCGTTCGGCGAGTCCACGACGCACAGCACCACGATGACGCAGACCCTCTTCTCCTGGATGGCCGGCGCCGAGCTGTCCGTGGGCGGCGTGATGGGCATCCTCGCGGGTGCCGGCACCGTGTTCTTCGCGTTCATCGGGTTCGACGTCGTCGCCACCGCGGCGGAGGAGACCAAGAACCCTCGCCGGAACGTCCCGCGCGGCATCCTCGGCGGCCTCGCGATCTGCACCGGCCTCTACATCGCCGTCTCGATCGCGCTCTCCGGCATGGCCACCCCGCAGCAGCTGCGCGACGCCACGCCCGACGGCGGGGCGTCCGCGACGATCATCACCGCGTTCCAGCTGCAGCCGAACGCACCGGCGTGGGCCACGCAGGTCATCACGGTCGGCATCCTCGTGGGCCTCACCACCGTGGTCATGGTGCTCATGCTCGGCCTCACCCGGATCGTGTTCGCGATGAGCCGTGACGGCCTGCTGCCCCGCGGCATGTCGAAGACGTCGGAGAAGCGCGGCACCCCGGTGATGATCCAGGTCGGCACCGCGGCGCTCCTGGTGATCGTCACCTGCTTCTTCTCGGTCGACGTGCTCGGCAACATGGTGAACATCGGCACCCTGTCGGCGTTCGTCCTGGTGAGCTTCGGCATCCCGATCCTGCGCCGGCGCCAGCTCAAGGCCGGCGGCGGCGAGGCCCACGCCGACCACTTCCGCGTGCCGTGGTCGCCGGTGCTGCCGATCGTCTCGGGCGTGCTGTGCCTGTGGCTCATGCTGCAGCTGGACGTCGAGACGTGGCTGCGGTTCCTCGTGTGGCTCGCGCTCGGCTTCGCGATCTACTTCCTGTACGGCTACCGCAACTCGCAGCTGGGCAAGAACCCGTCGCAGCTCGCGGCCGACTACCGCGAGGCCATGCAGACGGCCATCGGCGTGGACGACGACACCCCGCGGCGCGGCTGACCGATCGCGCCCGGTACACCACGGCGGCCCGTCAGAGCGATCTGGCGGGCCGCCGTCGTGCGTGCGCGGCGGGACGCGCGGTCAGCCGGCGAGCGACTCCAGCACCTTCGCGACCCGGCGGTCGCGCGTCTCGTCGGTCCTGGCGCCGTCCACGCTCAGGGCGTGCGCCTTCTGCCTGCTCGGCGAGAGCGTCGCCCAGGCGGCGGTGGCCGCCGGGTCGGCGGCGAGCGCGGCCGCCAGCGCGGGCGGCACCTCGACGGTGCGGGGCGCGTCGTCGACCTCGAGCCGCACCTCGACCTCGTCGCCGGCGCCGCGGCCGGTGGCCGCGCGGGTCGCGGCGTTGAACGAGACGAGGGACCGGCCGCCCATCGACGAGACGGTGCTGCGGTATGTGAAGCCGCCGTCGACGGTCACGACCACGGGGACGCGCCGGCCGCGGTCGAACGCCGCGACGACGTCGTCGGGCACGGGCAGGCCGACGTTGTTGCCGCCCGTCGCGAGCAGGGTCGTGGTGAAGGTCTGGACCGTGGGTGCCTCGCTCATGGAGCGACCGTAGCGAGGGCTACGCCGACTCGCCCTCGACGAGCCGCGGCACGAAGATCTGGGGCTCGGCGGGCACGTCGGCCCCGCCGAGGACGTCGAGCAGGGTCGCCGTCGCGGCCGTGACCATCTCGACCACGGGCTGCAGCACGGTCGTCAGGCGCGGCGTCGTCCGCTCCGCGCCGAGGGCGTCGAAGCCCACGATGGCGACGTCGTCGGGCACGCTCCTGCCGGTCTCGCGCAGCACCTGGAGCGCGCCCGTGGCCATGAGGTCCGACGCGGCGAACACGCCGTCGACGTCGGGGTGCCGCGCCAGGATCCGCTCCATCGCGGCCGCGCCGCCCGCCACCGTGAAGTCGCCGTTCTCGACGGCGACGGCCGGCAGGCCGGCGTCCTCGAGCGTGTGCAGCCAGGCCTCGTGACGGTCGACGGCCGCGGTCATGTCGAGCGGGCCGGTGATCGTGGCGACGCGCGTGCAGCCGCGGTCCACGAGGCGCTGGGTGGCGGTGCGCCCGCCCGAGGCGTTGTCGACGTCGACGAAGTGCAGGGACTCGGTGTCGAACGGTCGCCCCACGAAGACCGACGGGAGGTGCGACCGCATGAGCTCGGACTCGAGCTGGTCCTCCTTGTGGTGCGAGGCGACGATGACGCCGTCCACGTGCCCCGACCGCAGGTACCGCGCGATGTGGCCCGGGGGCTCGCCCGCGCGGGCGAGCAGCAGCACGAGCTGCAGCTCGGTACCGGTCAGGCCCTCGCTGACGCCGCGCAGCACGCCCGCGAGGAACGGGTCGGTGAGGATGCGGGCGTCGGGCTCGGGCACCACGAGGGCGATCGAGTCGGTGCGCCGGGTGACCAGCGAGCGGGCCGCCCGGTTCGGGGCGTACCCGAGCCGGGCGACGGCGTCGTCGACGGCGGTCTGCGCCTCGGGCGACACCCGGTCACCGCCGTTGATGGCGCGCGAGGCCGTGGACCGCGAGACCCCCGCGGCCCGGGCGACGTCGTCCAGCGTCGGGCTGGCATGCTCGATGACCACGTCGGGAGACTACTCTGCGTCCGCGCCGTCGCGGGCCGGCACGACGCCCGTGCGGGCGACGTCGGCGTACCAGCGGCCGGAGGACTTGACGGTCCGCTCCTGCGTCTCGTAGTCCACGTGCACCAGGCCGAAGCGCTTGGAGTAGCCGAGGGCCCACTCGAAGTTGTCCAGCAGCGACCAGGCGAAGTAGCCGCGCACGTCGGCGCCGGCGTCGATCGCGTCGCGGACGGCGCGCAGGTGCACGTCGACGAAGGCGAGGCGGTCCGGGTCGTCGACGCTCCCGTCGGCCTGCACGACGTCGGGGTACGCGGCGCCGTTCTCGGTGACGTACATCGAGGTGCCGCGGGGCCCGGTGTAGTCGCGCTGCAGCCGCGTCAGCAGGCGGGTGAGACCCTCCGGCTGCACCTCCCAGCCCATGTCCGTGAGGGGCAGGCCGCGGCTGTGGTGGTAGATGCCGTCGGGCACCGGGTTGGGGGAGCGGGTCTCCCACACCGCGGCGTCGACGCGCTCGCCGCCGGGGTCGGCCGTGCCCGCCGGGGTCTCGCCGGCGGCGCCCTGCGGCCGGGCCGAGACCGCGCCTCCGTTGTAGTAGTTGACCCCGAGCACGTCGATCGGCGTGGAGATCACCTCGAGGTCGCCCTCGCGCACGATGCCGGCGAACCCGAGGTGCGCGACGTCGTCGAGCAGGTCCTGCGGGTAGGCGCCGCGCAGGATCGGGTCGAGGAAGAAGCGGTTGAACATGCCGTCGTCGCGGCGCGCGACGTCGACGTCGGCCGGGTCCGTCGGGTCGACCGGGTCGGACACGGTGAAGTTGAGCGTGAGGCCGAGCACGGCCTCCGGGTCCCGCTCGCGCAGGGCCTCGACGGCGCCGCCGTGGGCGAGCATGAGGTGGTGGGCCGCGGCGAGGCCGTCCGCCGGGGACTTGCGCCCGGGGGCGTGCGCGCCGGCGGTGTAGCCGAGGAAGGCGGAGCACCACGGTTCGTTGAGCGTCGTCCAGACCTTCACCCGGTCGCCGAGCGCCTCGTGCATCGTCACGGCGTAGTCGACGAACCGGGCCGCGGTGTCCCGGTTCGGCCAGCCGCCCAGCTCCTCCAGCGCCTGGGGCAGGTCCCAGTGGTACAGCGTCAGCCAGGGCAGCACGTCGGCGGCGAGCAGCTCGTCGACCAGGCGGGAGTAGAAGTCCAGCCCCTCCTGGTTGACGGTCTTCCCGTCGGGGACCACCCGGGCCCACGACGTCGAGAACCGGTACGCGTCGAGGTTCAGGCGCTTCATGAGCGCCACGTCCTCGCGGTAGCGGTGGTAGTGGTCGTCGGCCACCGATCCGTCGTCGCCGTTCACGACGGCGCCGGGGATGCGGCAGAACGCGTCCCAGACCGAGTCCTCGCGGCCGCCCTCGGTGGACGCACCCTCGATCTGGAAGGCGGCCGTGGCCGTGCCCCAGACGAAGCCGTCGGGGAACGTGACGGCCCCGGTGGCGTGCGGGGAGCTCGTGAGGGGTGCGCTGGGCGTGAACGGCACGGTCGTGCCGGGGGCCGCCCGGCGCGCGCCGGGGGGGGGGGGGGTCAGGCTGGGGGGTTTTGACATGTCCGAGCCCCCCCGCCCCCGCCTGATGGGGGGTGGG
>NZ_JBHXAW010000194.1:0-8620 GCF_042726645.1 Isoptericola sp. NPDC060257 | reverse complement strand
GAACTGCCGACGTGAGCGCGAACTGCCGCCGCGACGCGGAGACGGAGCCGTCACGCCTCCAGCAGCACCGCCGACCCCTGGCCCCCGCCCCCGCACAGCGCGGCGGCGCCCACGGACCCCGGCCCGAGCAGCTCCAGCCGCCGGGCGAGGTGCCCCACGACGCGGACGCCGGACGCCCCGATGGGGTGGCCCAGCGCGATGGCGCCCCCGTGCGCGTTCACCAGCTCGGGGTCGAGGCCGAGCATGTCGACCGACGCGAGCACGACCGCCGCGAACGCCTCGTTGATCTCCAGGGCGCCGAGGTCGCGCGGGGACAGGCCCGCCCGCTCGCAGGCGGCGGCGATCGCGTTCGCCGGCTGCGCGTGCAGACCGACGTCGGGCCCCGCGACGAGCGCGTGGGAGCGCACGCGGACGCCGGACAGCCCGCGTGCCGCCGCCACGTCGTCCGCCACGAGCACCAGGGCCGCCGCGCCGTCGGAGATCTGCGACGCGTTGCCGGCCGTGATGGTGCCGCCCTCGCGGAACGCCGGCCGCAGCCGGCCCAGTCCGTCGAGCGTGGAGTCCGGGCGCACGCCGTCGTCGGTCTCCACCCGCACGGTGCCGCGGCGGCCGGGGACGTCGTAGGGCGCGATCTCCTCGGCCAGCAGGTCCGCCGCCTTGGCGGCCCGCGTGTGCGACGCGACCGCCAGCGCGTCCTGCGCCTCGCGCGTGTTCCAGGCCGCGGCGGCCATCGCCTCGCCGTGCCGCTCGGTGCTCAGCCCCATCGAGTCGTGCTCGAAGGCGTCGGTGAGCCCGTCGTGCGCCATCGTGTCGATCAGCTCGACCGGACCGAACTTCTTCCCGGCGCGCGAGCCGACCCACGCGTGCGGCGCCAAGGTCATCGACTCCATCCCGACCACCGCGACGACCTTCGCCTCGCCGCCCGAGATCAGCCGGTGCGCCTGCACCACCGCCTCCGCCCCGGACAGGCAGACGGCGTTGAGCGTCACGGCCGGCACGGTCATCGGCACTCCCGCGCCGACGCCCGCCTGCCGGGCCGGGTTCTGACCGGCGCCGCCCTGCAGCACCTGCCCGCCGACGACGACGTCCACCTCCCCCGGCTCCACGCCCGCCGCCGCGAGCGCCGCAGCCAGCGCGTGCGCGCCGAGCGTCGTCGCCGGCACGGACGCGAACGCCCCGTTCGAACGCACGAACGGCGTCCGCCGGTACCCCACGATCACGGTCATCGTCGTCCCTCCTCCACCGCCGCGGCCGAGCCGTCGCCCGTCCCGGCGTCGTCTTCCGGATCCTCCTCCAAATCCACGACCAGCTCCGCCTCGGTCGCCTCGCGCACCTCGTCGACGGTCACGCCCGGCGCCAGCCGCCGCAGCACGAACGCGGCCTCGAGGCCGTGGTCGGTGACGTCCAGGACGGCGCGGTCGGTGACGATCCGGTCGACGACGCCCTCCCCCGTGAGCGGCAGCGTGCAGCGCCGGCGCAGCTTGGGCGACCCGTCGCGGGCCACGTGGTCCATGAGCGCGACGATGCGCCGCGCGCCCACGACGAGATCCATCGCGCCGCCCATGCCCTTGACGAGCTTGCCGGGCACGGTCCAGCTCGCCAGGTCGCCGGTCGCGGACACCTGCAGCGCGCCGAGGATCGCGATGTCGATGTGGCCGCCGCGGATCATGGCGAACGAGTCGGCGGCGTCGAAGAAGCTCGCTCCGGGCACCGCGGTGACCGTCTGCTTGCCCGCGTTGATGAGGTCCGCGTCCTCGGTGCCCTCGACCGGGAACGGCCCGATGCCGAGCAGCCCGTTCTCGCTCTGCAGCGTGATCCCCACGCCGGGCGGCAGGTGGTTCGCCACCAGCGTCGGGATGCCGATGCCGAGGTTGACGTAGTCGCCGTCCTGCAGCTCGGCGGCAGCCACGGCGGCCATCTCGTCGCGCGTCCAGGTCATGCCGCACCTCCCGCCGTCGTCGTGTCGCCCACGCTGCTCACCGGTGCGGGGCGCACCGTGCGCTGCTCGATGTCCTTGACCCGCTCGCGCGCGAGCACCAGGCGGTGCGTGTAGATGCCCGGCGTCACGACGACGTCCGGGTCGATCGGCTCGTCGGTGATCTCCTCCGCCTCGACCACGGTGACCCGCCCGGCCGTGGCGATGACCGGGTTGAAGTTCCGCGCCGTGTACCGGTAGACGAGGTTGCCGAACCGGTCCGCGCGGCGCGCGTGCACCAGGGACAGGTCCGCCACGATGGCGCGCTCCAGCACGTACCGGCGTCCGTCGATCTCGTCGACCGGCTTGCCCTCGGCGACGGGCGTGCCGACCCCGGTGGGCGTGTAGAACGCCGGGATGCCCGCGCCTCCCGCGCGCAGCCGCTCGGCGAGCGTGCCCTGCGGCACGAACTCCACCTCGAGCGCGCCGTCCAGGTACTGCTGCGCGAACAGCTTGTTCTCCCCCACGTACGACGACAGCACCCGCCGCACCTGGTCGTTCTCCAGCAGGATGCCGAGCCCCTTGCCGTCCACGCCCATGTTGTTCGACACGACCGTCAGGTCCTTCACCCCGGAGTCGCGCACCGCCTCGATGAGGTCGTTCGGGTTGCCGCTCAGGCCGAACCCGCCGACGGCGATGGTCATGCCGTCGTGCAGCAGGCCGTCCAGCGCGGCCACGGCGCTGGGCTGCAGCCGGTCCACCGTCCTCGACACCGTCATCGTCGTCCCCCGTTCTCCTCGACCGTACGTCCGACGGCGGGGCCGTCGGGAGTGCCTTCCGCGCCCTGCTCCGCCTGCTCGGACCGGCGCAGCACGGCCTCGGCGTGCCGCAGCAGCGGCGCGTCGACCATCTGGCCACCGACGGTGAGCACGCCGGAGTCGACGGCCCTGCCGGCGGGCAGGTCCGCGAGCGCCTCCGCCCGGCCGGACGCCGCGGCGAGCACCTCGCGCGCCCGCTCCACCTCGGCGTCGGACGGCGCGAACGCGGCGCGCACGACGGCGACGTGGCTCGGATGCACGCACAGCGACGCGACGAACCCGCTGGCCGCGGCGTCCTGTGCCTCGGCCCGCAGGCCCGCGAGGTCGTCGAGCTCGAGGTGCACGGCGTCGATCGCGGCCTTGCCCGCCGCGCCGGCCGCGAGCAGCACCGCCGACCGCGCGTGCCGCGCGACGTCGCGGTAGCCGCCGTCGACGAACCGGCTGGAGGTGCCGTGCAGCGACGCCACCAGGTCCTCGGCGCCCCACGCGAGCGCGACGACGTCGGGCCGCGCGGCCAGGGCGGGCGCGGCGAGCACGCCCGCCGCCGTCTCGCACAGCGCGACGACGGCGTACGGGCCGCCGTCCGGCGCGAGCAGCGGACCCACGAACCGGCCGTCCGCCTTGGGCAGCATCACCGTGCGGTACGGCGTGCGGGCCAGGGCGGCGAGGTCGGCGTCGTGCTCGGGGGTGCCGACCGCGTTGACGCGCACGATCACCCGTTCCGGGTCCAGCACCGTGTCCACCAGCGCGGCGCGGGCCGCCTCCTTGCGCCCGGGCGCGACGGCGTCCTCGAGGTCGAGGATCGCCGCGTCGGCGCGGTCCAGGGCCTTGGCGAACCGGTCGGGCCGGTCGGCCGGGCAGAACAGGAGCGCCGGGCCGAGCGTGAACGGGGCGGGGTTCACAGCACGCCCCCGCCGTGCTCGCTGGCGTTCCTGTGCTCGTGCTCCTCGTGGCCCTCGCGCGTCCACATCAGCATCGTCCGCCCCGCCTTCGCCACGACCTCGCCGTCCTGGTTGCGGCCCACGTGCTCGACGGTCACGACGCCCGTGCCGGGGCGCGAGCGCGACAGCCGCCGGTCGACGACCGTCGTCTCCCCGTACAGCGTGTCGCCGTGGAACATCGGGTGCGGGAACGCCACCTCCGTGAAGCCGAGGTTCGCCACGAGGGTGCCGCGCGTCAGGTGCGCGACCGACAGCCCCACCAGCGTGGCCAGCGTGAGCATCGAGTTCACCAGGGGGCGGCCGAACGGCTGCGTCGCCGCCCACGCCGCGTCCAGGTGCAGCCCCTGCGGGTTCATCGTGACGGACGTGAACAGCACGTCGTCCGCCTCCGTCATCGTCCGGCCCGGCCGGTGCACGTACCGCACGTCCGGCTCCAGCTCGTCGTAGTACAGCCCGCGCTGCACCTCGTCACGCATGACGTGCTCCCTCCTCGCTCGTGCTCACGACGCCAGCCCCAGGTCCCGGGCGATGACCATGAGCTGCACCTCCGTGGTGCCCTCGCCCACCTCGAGGATCTTGGCGTCCCGGTAGTGCCGCGCCACCGCGTTCTCGTTGAGGAAGCCGTAGCCCCCGAAGATCTGCGACGCGTCGCGGGCGTTCGCCATCGCGGCCTCCCCGCCCACCAGCTTCGCGACGGACGCCTCCGCCTTGAACGGCTTGCCGTGCACCTGCTTGAGGGCGGCGTCCAGCCAGCACAGCCGCGCGGAGTGCACGCGCGCCTGCATCCGGGCCAGCGTGAACGCGATGTGCTGGTTGCTGCCGATCGCGTGGCCGAAGACCTCCCGCTCCTTCGCGTAGCGCAGCGCCTCCTCGAGGCAGCCCTGCGCGGCCCCCGTGGCCAGGGCCGCGAAGGCGATGCGGCCCTCGTCGAGCGCGCGCAGGAAGTTCGCGTACCCGCGCCCCTGCTCGCCCAGCAGGTTGCCGGTCGGGACGCGGACGCCGTCGAGCGTCAGGGGGTGCGTGTCGGAGGTGTGCCAGCCGACCTTGTCGTAGCTGGGGCCCACCGTGAGGCCCGCCGTGCCCGCCGGCACGAGGAACGACGAGAGCTCGGGATGGGTCGCACCGTCCGCACCCGTGCGCGTCCCGGTCACCGCGGTGACCGTGAGGACGCTGGTGATCGGCGTGCCGGAGTTGGTGATGAACTGCTTGGAGCCGTCGATCACCCACTCGCCCGTACCCTCGTCGAGCCGCGCGGTGGTGCGCGTGGCACCGGCGTCCGACCCCGCCCCCGCCTCCGTGAGGCCGAAGGCGGCGAGCGCACGGCCGTTGACCAGGTCGGGCAGCCAGCGCTGCTTCTGCTCGTCCGTGCCGTGCCGGAAGATCGGCATGATGCCCAGCCCGACGCCCGCCTCGAGCGTCACCGCGATCGACTGGTCCACCCGCGCGAGCGCCTCGACCGCGAGGCACAGGGACACGTAGTCCTTGCCCTGCCCGCCGACGTCCACCGGGAACGGCAGGCCGAACAGCCCCAGCTCGCCCATCTGCTCGATGATCTCGACCGGCAGGCGCCGCTCGGTGTCGTACCGGTAGGCAGCCGGCGCCACCACCTGGTCCGCGAACTCGCGCACCACGGCGCTGAGCTTCCGCTGCTCGTCGCTGAGCACGGTGGACTGGGTCTCGCTGATCATGACGCTCCTCGGGTGTCGGAGTGTGCTGCCGCCACGGCGGGGTCTGCCGGCGCGGGAGCGTGGTCTTCGGGGGTGTCGACGGGTGGGTCGACAGGCTGTTCGGCGGTCGGATCGACGACGGCGACCACCTGGTCGAGGCGCACCTGGTCGCCGGCGCGCACGTCGAGGCGCACGACGCCGCCGACGGGCGCGAGCAGCGGGTGCTCCATCTTCATCGCCTCGACGACGACGACGGGCTGGCCGGCGGCGACGACGTCGCCGTCCGCGACGGGCACGGCGGACACCGTGCCGGGCATCGCGACGCGCACCGGTGCGCGGGTCGCTCCGCCCGCCGCGCCGTCGTCGCCGAGCGCGCGCTCCGCCCGCCGTCGTGCGGCCAGCGCCGCCCGGTCGAGCACCGTGCACGACGACGTCCGCCCGTCGAGGTGCGTCCACACCACCGCCGGCGCTGCCGTGAGCGGGCGGTCGGCCCCGTCGCCCGGCGTGTCGTGGGCGTGTCTCCCGCTCACCGCGGCGACCAGGGTGCGGGTGACGCCGTCGACGGTGAGCAGGTGGCGTCCGCCGGCCGTGCCGCCGAGAGCGCGCAGCGAGGCGCGGACCGGCTCGTCGTCGACGGTGACGACGGCGTCGTGGGGTGTCCCGGTGACGGTGACGGCGTGCTCCGCGCCCGCCGCGTCGACGAGCACCGCGCGGCGCGGCGCGGGCGCGCCGTTGAGCCGCCAGCCGTCGAAGGCGGCCCACGGGCCGGTCGCCGCAGGGGAACCGGCGCCGACGGCGAGCAGTGCCGCCGCGACCAGCGACCTGTCGGGCGTCCGCGCCTCCGCGGCACCCGGTGCGGCGGACCGCTCCGTCACGAAGCGGTCGATGAGCCCGGTGTCGAGGCGGCCGGCGCGTACGTCGTCGTCGGCGAGCAGGTCGCGCAGGAAGCCGGCATTGGTCTCGACGCCCAGCACGACGACGTCGGCCAGCAGCCCGTCGAGCCGTGCGATCGCCTCGGCGCGGGTGGGCGCCCAGGCCACGGCCTTCGCGAGCATCGGGTCGTAGTCGCCGGTCACCTCGGCGCCCGCCAGCAGGCCGCTGTCCAGCCGCAGGGGCGTGGCCCCCGGGCCGGCGGGGGCGCCGGCGTCGTCGTAGCGCAGCACCCGGCCGGCGGCAGGCAGGAACCCCCGCGCGGGCTGCTCGGCGTACAGGCGGGCTTCGACGGCGTGACCGTCCAGCCGGACGTCGCCCTGCGCGAGGCCGAGCGGTTCCCCCGCCGCGACGCGCAGCTGCTGCTCCACGAGGTCGAGACCGGTGACCAGCTCGGTCACGGGGTGCTCCACCTGCAGGCGGGTGTTCATCTCGATGAACCAGAACGCGCCGGGGTCGTCGCCGGGCACGAGGAACTCGACGGTCCCCGCGCCGACGTAGCCCACCGACCGCGCCACCGCGCAGGCCGCCTCCCCGAGCCGGGCCCGGGTCGCGTCGTCGACGGCGGGGGACGGCGCCTCCTCCACCACCTTCTGGTGGCGGCGCTGCAGCGTGCACTCGCGCTCGCCCAGGTGCACGACGGCGCCGTGCGTGTCGGCGAGCACCTGCACCTCGATGTGCCGCGGCCGCTCGACGAGCCGCTCGAGCAGGAGCCCGTCGTCGCCGAACGACGCCGCGGCGACCCGGCGGGCCGACGCCAGCGCGCCCGGCAGCTCGTCCGCGGCGCGCACGACCTCCATGCCCTTGCCGCCGCCGCCCGCGACGGGCTTGACGAGCAGGGGGAACCCGACGTCCGCCGCCGCCGCGACGAGCGCCGCGTCGTCGAGCCCGTCGTCGAGCGTGCCGGGCAGCACGGGCACGTCGTGGGACGCGACGAGGCGCTTGGCCGCGGCCTTGTCCGCCATGGTCTCGAGCGCCTCGACCGAGGGCCCGACGAAGACGACGCCGGCGCGCTCGCACGCCCGCGCCAGGGCGGGGTTCTCGGACAGGAAGCCGTAGCCCGGATGGATCGCGTCGGCGCCGGTCGCGACGGCCGCCGCCACGACCGCCTCGACGTCGAGGTAGCTCTGCGCGGCCGGTGCCGGACCGAGGCGGACGGCGACGTCGGCCTCCCGCACGTGCCGGGCGTCCGCGTCGGCGTCGGAGTACACGGCCACGGAACGGATCCCCAGCCGCCGCAGGGTGCCGATCACGCGGCACGCGATCTCGCCGCGGTTGGCGACGAGGACGGTCGAGAGCTCTCGGGTACCCATCGCCCTCACATCCGGAAGAGCCCGAAGCGGGGCTCGTCGTCGGGGGCGGTCGGGGAGCTGCCGGGCAGCGGCGTGCGGGCGCACACGCCCAGCGCGAGGCCGAGCACGCGGCGGGTGTCGGGCGGGTCGACGATGCCGTCGTCCCACAGGCGCGACGTCGCGTGGTACGGGTCGCCGGCCACCTCGTAGCCGTCGCGGATCTCGGCGCGGAACGCCTCCTCCTCGCCCGCGTCCCATTCCTCGCCCCGGCGGGCGAGCTGGTCGCGTTTCACGGTGGCGAGCACCGACGACGCCTGCGCGCCGCCCATCACCGAGATGCGGGAGCCGGGCCACGACCACAGGAAGCGCGGCGAGTACGCCCGCCCGCACATGGCGTAGTTCCCGGCGCCGAACGAGCCGCCCACGATGACGGTCAGCTTCGGCACGCGGGTGGTCGCGACGGCGGTGACCATCTTGGCGCCGTCCTTGGCGATGCCGCCCGCCTCGGCGTCGCGGCCCACCATGAAGCCGGAGATGTTCTGCAGGAACAGCAGCGGGATGCCGCGCTGGTCGCAGAGCTCGACGAAGTGCGCGCCCTTGAGCGCCGACTCGCGGAACAGCACGCCCGCGTTCGCCAGCACCCCCACCGGGTGGCCGTGGATCCGCGCGAACCCCGTGACGAGCGTGGTGCCGTACTCGGGCTTGAACTCGTGCAGCTCGCTCCCGTCGACGAGCCGGGCGATCACCTCGCGCGGGTCGTAGGGCTGCTGCACGTCCACCGGCACGGCGGCGTACAGACCCTGCGGGTCGACGACGGGCTCCCGGGAGGGCGCGACGTCCCACGCCGGCTCGGGGTCCGACGGAAGCGTGCTCACGATGTCGCGGACCAGGTCGAGCGCGTGCTCGTCGTCCTCGGCGAGGTGGTCGACGACGCCGGAGCGCCGCGCGTGCAGCTCGCCGCCGCCCAGCTCCTCCGCCGTGACGTCCTCGCCGATCGCGGCCTTCACCAGCGGCGGGCCGCCCAGGAAGACCGTGCCCTGCTTCCGCACGATGACGG
>NZ_JBHXAW010000193.1:0-8657 GCF_042726645.1 Isoptericola sp. NPDC060257 | reverse complement strand
CCGTCACGCGGTGGCTCCCCTCCTCCCCCAGCTCTCCCAGCGAGCGGAGCGTCGCCGGGACACGCCGGGCGAGCACCCGCACGCTGCGCATGGCCCGGTCGACCAGCACCGCCTGGCCGGTGAGCCGCGTGATCTCCGCCCTGAGCACGCGGTTGACGCTCACCCGGGCGATCTCGTCCGACTTGGTCGCGACGTCGTGCCACTCCTCGAGCGACTTCTCGGCGGCCCGGCCGCGCACCAGCGCCGCGGCGAGCTCGTCGGCATCGCCGTCGCGCAGGCCGAGCGCGACGGACTCCAGCGTCAGGGCCAGCTCCCGGGTCGCGCTCTGCGCCAGGTCACGGATGCGCCGCCGCGGGTCGCCGGGCGTGAGGAGCGCGACGAGCAGCGCGACGCCGCCCCCGACCAGGGCGTCCGTCCACCGACCGAACGCGCCGTTGGTCGCGACCGACGCCGGCAGGCCCACGACGACGCCCGCCTGGACCCCCGCCTGGATCGTCACCAGCGGGCCCCGGTCGACGAACCGGGCGAGGAGCGCCGAGACCGCCATCACCAGCGCGATCTGCCACCAGCCCGACCCGATGAGGTGGACCATGAGGTCGCCCAGGCCGACGCCGAGGGCCACGCCCGCGGCCACCTCCGCCACCTTCCGCAGCTCGCGATCGAAGCTGAAGCCGAGGCAGACCCACGCGGCGACGGCGGCGAAGAAGGGCTGGGTGTGCCCGAGCACGACGACCGCGATCCCGTACGCGACGCCCGCGGCCAGCGCCGCCTGGACGATCGGCCAGAACGCGACCCGGACCCGCGAGATGCCCTGCCGGAGCCGGATGCGCCGGGGCAGGGACCGCAGCGCGGCGCGCGCCGCGGCGCCCGCGCGGCGGGACATGTCGCCCGCGGGACGGGCCGCCGGCTCGTCGCTCACGGGCGCCTACTCACAGCAGGCTCTGCGGGGCGTCGGGCCCGCGCGGGGTGAGGCCGCGGGTCAGCGGCCCGTGCGCCTCGGGGCGGTCGGCCGAGACGCCGTCGCCCGGCACCACGACCTCCTGCGCGGCCGCGACCTGCAGCTCCTGCCCGCCGACGTCGCCCACCACGGTGAGCTCGGCGTCCTCGGGGGCGGACCGCTTGATCACGGCGAGCGCGACCGGTCCGAGCTCGTGGTGCCGCGCCACCGTGGTCACGGTGCCGACCGCACGCCCGTCGGGCCCGCCGACGAACACCTGGGCGCCCGCCTCGGGGACCACGTGCTGCGAGCCGTCGAGGTGGAGCAGCACCAGACGCCGCGGCGGGCGGCCGAGGTTGTGCACGCGCGCGATCGTCTCCTGCCCGCGGTAGCAGCCCTTGTGCAGGTGGACTGCGGTGCGCAGCCAGTCGAGCTCGTGCGGCACGCTCCGGTGGTCGACCTCGTGGGCCAGCCGCGGGCGCCACGCCTCGACGCGCAGCGCCTCGGTGGCCCAGGTGCCGGCCAGGCGCCACCCGGCGGCCTCGCGCTCGGCGACGGCGGCCTCCAGGTCGGCGCGCGGCACGAGGACGAGGCGCCACGGACGGTCCAGGCCCGGGTGCTCCGTCTCGGGCGGGCCGTACCGGGTGCCGCCCTGCGCGACGCGCGGCCAGGTGTCCCACCAGGTCACGGGCTCGCCCTCGACGCCCTCGGCGGCGACGGGCTCCCCCAGCGCCGCGTACTCGGCGGAGAGGTCGTCGATCTCGACCCGCATCATGAACTTCATGCGCTCGAGCCAGGCGGTGAGCGGCGCGGCGTGGTCGCCCTCGGTGACCAGCCAGGTGGCCTCGCCGTCGTCGACGACGCCGGCGGCGTGCTCGACGTGGCCCTGCGGCGACAGCACGAACAGCTCGGTGGAGGTGCGCGGCGGCAGCGCCTGCACGTCCTGCGACGTGATCGAGTGCAGCCACGACAGGCGGTCGGGCCCGGCGACGCGCACGACGCCCAGGTGCGACTGGTCGACCACGGCACCGCCGCGGGCGAGCGCGCGCTGCTCGGCCACCGGGTCTCCGTAGTGCCAGGCGACGCCCTCGTCGGCACCCGTGGCGGCCACGGCGCCCTGTCGGGCCAGGAGCGGCGAGTCCATCGGGGTCCCCTCAGTCGTTCTCGACGCGGTCGAGCTGGGCGGAGGCGTACGAGCCGAGCGGGTGCCCGAACGCGGCGAGCTCCTCGACCCACATCAGGCGCCCCTCGACCAGGCCGTACAGGCGCTTCGCCGCGGTGACCTCCGCGGCCGTCGAGGTGCGGGCCACGAAGTCCGTGGCCAGGTCGATGCGGCCGTTGCCCGCGACGCCGAGGAACAGGGAGAGGCGGCCGGACGCGTCGGTGACGAGCACTTCCAGCGCGTGCCGGTCGTCCTCCAGCCCCTCCGGTCGGTCGCTCGACACGCGCCAGTAGCCGGTCTCCGTCGACCAGACCGTGTCGGGCTCGTCGTCGCCCGGAGCGTCACCGCCCTCGCCGTCGGCCGCCGCGGCGGAGCGCACGCGCAACGTGGACTCGAACCGCAGGTAGGGGCCGCCGTCGTGGTCGAAGACGAGGTCGTGCACGAACGGCGTCTCGTCGATGCCGGTGTACTCGATCACGCCCTCGCCCCGCCAGCGGCCCACGAGCCACGCGAGCGGGTAGACCTCGGGCGCGAGTCCCTCGGGGAAGGCGAAGGGCATCAGCGCTGGCCCTGGAACAGCTTGTAGACGACGTAGCCGGCGAACCAGATGATCGTGATCGAGACGACGACCAGCAGACCGGTGAACACTGCCTCGAGAGCGTGGATCGACATGCCGCGATCCTACCCAGCCGTCGCCGGGTCGGTCAGCGTGAGTAAGGTCGCCGCCCATGAGCACCCCCACCGCTGCGACGCCCGCGCGCTCGCTCGTGATCAAGACCACGTCGGGGACGGACCGGCCGGAGGCCGCCAACCAGGCGCTCACCGTGGCGGCCGCGGCCGTCGCCGCCGGCGCGGAGGTGAGCCTGTGGCTCACCGGCGAGGCGGCGTGGTTCGCCGTCCCGGGCCGCGTGGCGGACCTCGAGCTCGAGCACGCGGCACCCGCCGCCGACCTGCTCGACGCCGTCCTCGCCTCCGGCTCGGTCACCCTCTGCACGCAGTGCGCCGCCCGCCGCGACCTCGGGCCCGACGACGTCCTGCCGGGCGTCCGCATCGCCGGGGCGGCGGTCTTCGCCGAGGAGGTGCTCCGACCGGGGGCCCAGGCGCTCGTCTACTGACGCCCCGCACCGTCGTGTGAGGCGCACCACCCGGTCGGCGGACGCACTCCCGCCGGGCACCCCCCGTACCGTAGATTGAACGTTGAAGCATCGAGTGACGCCCCGCCGTCGAGCCGGCTGGCGGGCGCACGTGCCCCACGGGCCCGCCCCCCGGCGCCGGCCGACGTCGCGACCACGGAGAACCATCCATGACCTCGTCCACCAGGACCTGGAACGACCTCGTCATCCCCGCCGCCGGCGACTACGTGCTCGACAAGGAGCACCGGCGGCTCGGCTTCCTCGCGATGCACATGATGGTGAGCCCGGTGCGCGGCGAGTTCTCGTCGGGGAGCGCGACCATCCGTGTGGCCGAGGACCCGCTGCAGTCGTCGGTCGCCGCCAGCCTGGACGCCGCGTCGATCAGCACCCACCTGCCGGACCGGGACGCGCACCTGCTCAGCCCCGACTTCCTCGACGTGGAGAACTACCCCACGATCGACTTCCGCAGCACGGGCCTCGAGTGGCGCACCGAGGTCGACCCGATCTTCTCCTGGGCCCGGCTCAAGGGCCGCACCCCGGGGCGCGCCGACACGGCCCCCAGCACGCTGAAGACGTCGGCGAAGTTCGTGCTGCACGGCGACCTGACGATCCGCGGCATCACGCACCCCATCGCGCTCGACGCCGAGTTCGGCGGGGCCGGGCGCGACCCGTACGGCCGCGACATCTTCGGCTTCAGCGCGTCGGCCGACTTCGAGCGCGAGAGGTACGGGCTGGTGTGGAACGTGCCGCTCGAGGCCGGCGGCGTGCTCGTGAGCAAGAAGGTCCGCATCGAGCTGGCCGGCGAGGCCATCAACATGGCGGGCGTGGTCGAGCGCCCGGCGTGACGCCGGGCCGGGCCCGCCGCCGCGGGGCGGCGCGCCGGCTCAGGCGACGACGAGTCGCCCCACGACGAACACCAGGATGCCGCTCACGGCGACCGGCGCCGTGACCGCGGCCAGCATCGCCCGGCGGCCGGTCAGCGCGGGCTGACGCTCGAAGAGCAGGCGCAGCACGGCGACCACCAGGCCGGTCACGGCTCCCGCGACCAGGCCGCTCACCGGGTCGATCGAGGGCAGGAGCGTCGCCACCCCGCCCGCCGCGCCGGCGCCCAGCACCACACCCACGAGCGAGCCCGCCCAGCCGCGCGCGACCGGCGTCGCCGACACCCCTGCGGCGACCGCGAGGCCGAGCGCGCTCACGACCACGAGCGACGCGCCCGCCTCGGAGCGCCCGGCGGCCACCCAGCCGGAGCAGCACACCGCGACGACCGCGCCCGTCACCGTGCCGCTCACCGACTCCACGAGCCGGGGCCGCCCGCCGCGGCGCAGCATCTCCGCGACGAACGCCAGCACCAGCGCCATCGCGAGCACCAGCGGCACGTTCCGCAGCACCGGCTCGCCCTGGGTGGCCCACGCCACGGCGACGGCGCCGAGCCCTGCGACCGCCACGACGACCGTCGTCCCGCCCTGGGCGGGCAGCCGCAGCAGCGGGCCCCACCCGGTCGCGAGGAGCAGCACGAGGACCCCGGCCACCGCCGTCAGGGGCAGGATCCCGTAGTCGTCGAGGGCGGCGGCCGCCGCGACGACGGCGGAGAGGACGGCCGTCCAGACGGCGCGGGTGGTCACGGTCACGACGACGAGTGTCGCAGACGGCGGCCGACGTCCCGCTGCTCGCGGCCCGGGGCCGGGAGCCGCCGCCGACACGTCGCGGCACCCTCGCGGCCACGCCCGTCACAGTCCGGTCGTCGATCGGAAACGCGCCCGCAACACGGTTCGGGGCACACTGCGGGAACCGGTCACACGACCGGGACGGGTGCGGTGTGATCGACACCGCACCGCGGTACGTTGGCGGACGCACCTGTCGGACGCTGTCGAACGGACCGTCCGACGACCGGGAGGAGGTGCCGGTGGCCGAGCTGCTGATCCTCACGCCCGCGTCCGGCGGGTCGGTCGAGGTGCTGCCCGCACTAGGCCTGCTGAGCCACCGGATCCGGGTGCTGCCCATGGAGCCGTCCGCCCTGGTGGACGCCCCCGACTCCGACGTCGTCCTGCTCGACGCGCGTCGTGACCTCGTCGCCGCGCGCACCACGTGCCGGCTCCTGCACGCCACGGGCCTCACCGTGCCGCTCGTGCTCGTGCTCACCGAGGGCGGGCTGACCGTGGTCACGCACGAGTGGGGAGCCGACGACCTGCTGCTCGAGACCGCGTCCCCCGCCGAGGTGGAGGCACGCCTGCGCCTCGTCATCGAGCGGTCCGAGCGCGGCCCCGTCGACGACGGCCCGCAGGAGATCGCCGCCGGCGACCTCGCGATCGACGCCGGCGGCTACACCGCCCGGCTGCGCGGGCGGCCCATCGACCTCACCTACAAGGAGTTCGAGCTCCTCAAGTACCTGGTGCAGCACCCCGGGCGCGTCTTCACGCGGGCCCAGCTGCTGCAGGAGGTGTGGGGCTACGACTACTACGGCGGCACCCGGACCGTGGACGTGCACGTGCGGCGCCTGCGCGCGAAGCTCGGCCCCGAGCACGAGCAGCTCATCGGCACCGTCCGCAACGTCGGCTACCGGTTCGACCCGCCCAAGGAGCCGCGTCCGGCCGAGGGCGGAGACGTGCCGGTCGAGTCCGCCGGTTGAGTCGGGCCTCGGGTCCGCCCGTCGAGCCTGCCTGACCTGAGCCCGTCGAAGGGTCGGACCCGACGGACGAACCTGTGACATCGCGCGCCTGTACGGGCCCCGGCGCGCCGCAGCGGGTAGGTTCGACCGGTGACCGCGATGTCGGACTCCAGCGACTTCTCCAGCGCCCTGGTCGACGGACCCTGGCGGCACGAGCTCGTGCCCGCGAACGGAGCCCGCTTCCACGTCGCGCTCGCCGGGCCCGACCGGACGAACGGCGGCCGCAGCCCGCTCGTCGTGCTGCTGCACGGGTTCCCCCAGTTCTGGTGGGCGTGGCGGCACCAGATGGAGCACCTCGCCGACGCCGGGTACCGGGTGGCGGCGATGGACCTGCGCGGCGTGGGCGCCTCCGACAAGCCGCCGTCCGGCTACGACGTCCCCACCGGCACCCAGGACGTCGCGGGCGTGGTGCGCTCCCTCGGCCACGACAAGGCGGTCGTCGTCGGGCACGGCACCGGCGGCATCACCGCATGGTCGATGGCGCGGCTGCAGCCGGCGGTGACCGCGGCCGTGGGCGCCGTCTCCGCGCCGCACCCGGCCCGCCTGCACGTCTCGGGCCGCCAGCTGCTCACCCCGCTGGCACGCCGCCAGCTCGCCGCCTACCAGCTGCCCACGCTGCCCGAGCGCCGGCTCACCGACGGTGACCAGGTGGCGCGCGTGCTCCGCGACGGCGCCGCGCGCCCCCTCGGCACCGACGCCTACGACCTGTACCGCACGGTGATGCGGATCCCGTTCGCGGCGCACACCGTGATGGAGTCGCTGCGCTGGATGGTCCGCTCGACGCCGCGCCCCGACGGCCGCCGCTACCTCGCCGCGCTGCGCGAGCCCGTCGACGTCCCGGTGCTGCAGGTGCACGGCGAGCTGGACGGCTTCCTCGCCCCCCGCCACGCACCCGTCGACGGCGCGGCGCTCGCCCGCGACTTCCGCTACGAGACCGTCGACGGCGCCGGGCACTTCCTGCCCGAGGAGGCCCCCGACGAGGTCGGCAAGCTCCTCGTCGACTGGCTCGACCACGCGCTCGCCGCCGCCCGCTGAGACCGGGTCACGGCTCGGCAGGGCTCAGCCCCGCGGCCCCGGCTTGACGAGCTTCGCCGCGGCGACCGGGTCGGTCTCCCCGATCCCGAACGACGGGCACCAGCGCGCCACCGGGCACGCCCCGCACGCCGGCCGCCGGGCGTGGCACCGCCGGCGCCCGTGCCAGACGAGGTGGTGGCTCAGCATCGTCCAGTCCTTCTTCGGGAACAGCGCCCCCACCTCGTGCTCGACCTTGACCGGATCCTCCTGGTCGGTCCAGCCGAAGCGGCGCGCCAGCCGGCCGAAGTGCGTGTCCACCGTGATCCCGGGGACGCCGAACGCGTTGCCCAGCACCACGTTCGCCGTCTTGCGCCCCACGCCCGGCAGCGTCACCAGGTCGTCCAGGCGGGCCGGGACCTCGCCGTCGAACCGCTCGACCAGCGCCTGCCCCAGCCCGATGATCGAGCGCGTCTTGGCCCGGAAGAAGCCGAGCGGCTTGAACAGCTCCTCCATCTCCGCGGGGTCCGCGCCCGCGTACGCGGCAGCGTCCGGGTAGCGGGCGAAGATCGCCGGTGTGGTCGCGTTGACCCGCACGTCCGTGGTCTGCGCCGACAGCACCGTCGCCACCAGCAGCTCCAGCGGCGTCGTGAAGTCCAGCTCCGCCCGCGCGTCCGGGTACGTCACGGCCAGCTCGCGGTCGATGCGGCGCGCGCGGCGCACCAGCGCGACCCGCGACTCGCCCGTAGGCGTCGCGTCGGACGTGAGAGCGGTCGAGGAGGCGGGCTTCGTCGGCACACTGCGAGCGTAGCCACGCCCGCCCACACGGGCTCCGGCAACGCTCCCCCGGCGCCTCCCGGCGCTTCGTCGTGCCGCGATTTGGTGCGGTGAGGCAGACTGAGAACCGGAACACACCCTCTTGACAACCCCCGGACGACCGCACCCGACCCGGGACGGCCGCCCACGAACCACGTGAGGAATCCTGTGGACGACACCGTCGTGCTCTCCGCCCCTCTCTTCGCGGACATGGAATCCGAGGAGACGAAGGCGCTCTTCGAGTCCATGGTCCCGGTCGAGCTGACCCGCGGGGACGTCCTCTTCCGCGAGGGCGAGCCCGGCGACCGGCTCTACGTCATCGCGCAGGGCAAGATCAAGCTCGGTCGTCGGTCGAGCGACGGCCGGGAGAACCTGCTGTCGATCCTCGGCCCCGGCGAGATGTTCGGCGAGCTGTCCCTGTTCGACCCGGGCCCCCGCACCGCGACGGCCTCGTCCGTGTCCGACGCGCTCGTCTACGAGCTGCGCCACCAGGCCCTCGTGCAGTGGATCGCCGCGCACCCCAGCGTCGCCACCACCCTGCTCGGCGCCCTGGCCCGCCGCCTGCGCCGCACCAACGAGACCCTGGCCGACCTCGTCTTCTCCGACGTCCCCGGCCGCGTCGCCAAGGCGCTCCTCGACCTCTCCGCCCGCTTCGGCGAGCCCAACGACGACGGCATCCGCGTCGCCCACGACCTCACGCAGGAAGAGCTCGCCCAGCTGGTCGGTGCCTCGCGCGAGACGGTCAACAAGGCTCTGGCGGACTTCGCGACGCGCGGTTGGGTGCGCCGGGAGGGTCGCGCGGTCGTCCTGCTCGACATCGATCGTCTGGAGCGGCGGGCTCGCTGATCCTGGGTTTCGGTCGCTGGGTTGCGGCCGCCACCTCGGTTGCGGCCGACACCTCGCTCGCTGACGCAGGCGGGAGGGGCATTC
>NZ_JBHXAW010000192.1:0-8688 GCF_042726645.1 Isoptericola sp. NPDC060257 | reverse complement strand
GCTCTGCACGACCAGCCGGTCCCGCACGTGCCCCCGGTCCAGCCAGCCCGCGCGGCGCAGAGCGGTCAGCGTACTCCCTCGGCGAGATCTCTATGACCTCGGCAGGGTCAGCGGTCGAAGGCCTGGGCGACCAGGATCTCCTGCTGCTCCTTGTGCCGCTTGGCCGTGCCGGCGGCGGTCGACGCGGACGCCGGGCGGGACGCGACGCGCACGCGCGGCATGTCGTCCGGGAGCGCCAGGTGCAGGAAGGACCAGGCGCCCTGGTTCTCCGGCTCGTCCTGGACCCACACGACGTCGGCGTCCGGGTACTGCGCCAGCTGCGCGCGGAGCTGCTCCTCCGGGAACGGGTAGAGCTGCTCCAGGCGGACGATGGCGGTCCGGGTGTCCTGGCGCTTGGTGCGCTCGGCGAGCAGGTCGTAGTAGACGCGGCCGGTGCACAGCAGCACGCGGTCGACCTGCGCCGCGTCCACCGACGTGTCCGGCAGCACCGGCTCGAAGGTGCCGGTGGTGAAGTCCTCGACGCTGGAGGCCGCCGCCTTGAGGCGCAGCAGCTGCTTCGGCGTGAAGACGACCAGCGGGCGGCGCGGCCGGGCGTACGCCTGCTGGCGCAGCAGGTGGAAGTACGACGCCGGGGTGGACGGCTGCGCCACCGTCATGTTGTTCTCGGCCGAGAGCTGCAGGAAGCGCTCGATGCGGGCGGACGAGTGGTCCGGCCCCTGGCCCTCGTAGCCGTGCGGCAGCAGCATGACCAGCGACGAGTGCTGGCCCCACTTCTGCTCGGCCGACGAGATGAACTCGTCGATGACCGTCTGGGCGCCGTTGACGAAGTCGCCGAACTGCGCCTCCCAGAGCACGAGGGCGTCCGGGCGCTCGACCGAGTAGCCGTACTCGAAGCCGAGGGCGGCGTACTCGCTGAGCGAGGAGTCGTACACCCAGAACTTCGCCTGGTCGCCCGACAGGTACAGCAGCGGCGTCCACTCGGCACCCGTGTTGCGGTCGTGCAGCACGGCGTGGCGCTGGACGAAGGTGCCTCGGCGCGAGTCCTGCCCGGCGAGGCGCACCGGGGTGCCCTCCATGAGCAGCGACCCGAAGGCGACGAGCTCGCCGAAGCCCCAGTCGATGCCGCCCTCCTTCGCCATGAGCTGCCGCTTCTGCAGCATCTGGGCGAGCTTCGGGTGCACCGTGAAGCCCTCGGGGGCGGACACCTGGACGGCGCCCACGCGCTCGAGCACGGCGTGCGGGACGGCCGTCTGCCAGCCCACCATGTCGCCGGCGCCCTCGCGCTGCGCCTCCGGGCGCTCGAGGCCGAGGATCTCGTCCTCGCCGTCGGGCGTGCTGGCCTTGCCGGCCGACTTGGTCTCGGTGAAGACCCGCTCGAGCTGCGCCTGGTAGTCCTGCAGCGCCTGCTCGGCCTCCTCGACCGTGATGTCGCCGCGGGCCACGAGGTTCTTCGTGTACAGCTTGCGCACCGACTGCTTGGCCTCGATGAGGTTGTACATCAGCGGCTGCGTCATCGACGGGTCGTCGCCCTCGTTGTGCCCGCGGCGGCGGTAGCAGACCATGTCGATGATGACGTCGCGGTCGAACTGCTCGCGGTAGGCGAAGGCCAGCTCGGCCACGCGGACGCAGGCCTCGGGGTCGTCGCCGTTCACGTGGAAGACGGGGATCTGGTAGCCCTTCGCGACGTCGGTCGCGTACGTCGTGGAGCGCGACGACGACGGCCCGGTCGTGAAGCCCACCTGGTTGTTGATGATCACGTGGATCGTGCCGCCCGTGCGGTACCCGCGCAGCTGCGCGAGGTTGAGCACCTCGGGCACCACGCCCTGGCCCGCGAAGGCCGCGTCGCCGTGCAGCAGGATCGGCAGCACGGAGAAGCCGTCGCCGCCCAGGTCGATGCGGTCCTGCTTGGCCCGCACGATGCCCTCGAGCACCGGGTCGACCGCCTCGAGGTGGGACGGGTTCGCCGCCAGGTACACCTTGGTCGTGGCGCCCGACTCGGCGGTGAAGACGCCCTCGGTGCCGAGGTGGTACTTCACGTCGCCGGAGCCCTGCACGCTCTTCGGGTCGAGCTGGCCCTCGAACTCCTTGAAGATCTGGCCGTAGCTCTTGCCGGCGATGTTCGCCAGCACGTTGAGGCGGCCGCGGTGCGCCATGCCGATGCCGACCTCGTCGAGCCCGCCCTCGGCGGCCCGCGACAGGATCGCGTCGAGCAGCGGGATGACCGACTCACCGCCCTCGAGCGAGAAGCGCTTCTGCCCGACGAACTTGGTCTGCAGGAAGGTCTCGAACGCCTCGGCGGAGTTCAGGCGGCGCAGGATGCGCAGCTGGTCCTCGCGGGGCGTGCGGGCGTAGCCCGACTCGAGCCGCTCCTGGAGCCACCTGCGCTGGGCCGGGTCGGCGATGTGCATGTACTCGACGCCGATGGTGCGGCAGTACGAGTCGCGCAGCAGGCCGAGGATGTCGCGCAGCGTGTCCTTGGTCTTGCCGCCGAAGCCGCCCGTGGGGAACTGGCGGTCCAGGTCCCACAGCGTCATGCCGTGGCTCTGGATGTCCAGGTCGGGGTGCTTCCGCTGGCGGTAGGCGAGCGGGTCGGTCTCGGCCATGAGGTGGCCGCGCGAGCGGTAGGAGTGGACGAGCTCCGCGATCCGGGCCGGCTTCGCGGCCTCGACGTCGGCGTCCACGGTGTTGTCGCGCACCCAGCGCACGGGCTCGTACGGCACGCGCAGGGCCGCGAACACGCGGTCGTAGAAGCCGTCCAGGCCGAGCAGCTTGTTCGCGAGCACCTTGAGGAACTCGCCGGACTGCGCGCCCTGGATGATGCGGTGGTCGTAGGTCGACGTGATCGTCATGACCTTCGAGATGCCCATGCGGGCGAGCTGCTCCACGGACGCGCCCGCGAACTCCGCGGGGTAGTCCATGGCGCCGACGCCGATGATCGTGCCCTGCCCGGCCATGAGGCGCGGCACGGAGTGCACGGTGCCGATGCCGCCCGGGTTGGTCAGCGAGATCGTGGTGCCGGCGAAGTCGTCCATGCCGAGCTTGCCGCCGCGCGCCTTGCGCACGAGGTCCTCGTACGCGGCCCAGAAGCCGGCGAAGTCGAGCTCCTCGGCCTTCTTGACGCTGGGCACGAGCAGCTGGCGCGAGCCGTCCGGCTTGGCGAGGTCGATCGCGAGGCCGAAGCCGACGTGGGCCGGCTGCACGACGTGCGGCTTGCCGTCGATGCTCTCGTAGTGCGCGTTCATCACCGGCATGTCGGACAGCGCCTCGACGAGCGCGAACCCGATGAGGTGCGTGAACGAGATCTTGCCGCCGCGGCCGCGCGCGAGGTGGTTGTTGATGACGATGCGGTTGTCCACCATGAGCTTGGCGGGCACGGCGCGCACCGACGTCGCGGTCGGGACCTCGATCGAGGCCTCCATGTTGGTGACGACGCGCGCGGCGGGGCCGCGCAGCTTCTGCACGTCGTCGGTGGCCTCGTCCTCGGTGGCCTTCGGCGAGGACTTCGCGACCTCGGCGTAGGGCGCGGTCGAGGGCAGGGCCTCGGCGACCGGGCGGACGGCGCTCACCGCGGGGTCGGCCGGGACCGGGGCCGGCTTCGAGGCCTTCCGCTCGGACTTCGCGGTCTCGGCGGCGGCGGTGCCCGACCGGCCGGCAGGGGCCGCGGGGGCCGGGGCCTGCGCCGGGGCCGGCGTCTGGGGCTCAGCCGGTGCCGCGGGCTGCGCGGGTGCAGCCGGCGCGGCGTCCGCCGTGGCGCCGTTGGTCTCACCCGGCTCGTAGTCGGCGAAGAAGTCCCACCACGCGGGGTCCACCGCGTTCTTGTCCTTCAGGTACTGCTCGTAGAGCTCGTCGACAAGCCATTCGTTGGCTCCGAACGCGCTCGCCACGCTGATCGACTCTGACCCGTCCTTCGGGGACACCACGCGCGGATCGCCCACTTTCACACAGTTGCAACTCGTTCGACCGGAAATGCGCCCGACAGCGCCGGTGCGCAGGTCCAGCCTACGTCCTTCGCGGTGTCCGACCGGGGAGGCCGAGCGGCGTCAGACGGCCGTTCCCGGGCTCACGACGTGGCATCGTGACCGTCCGGTAATGGGGTGGGCAACGACTCCTCGGGTCGACCCGATGACTCCGTGTTCCGACGTCATGTCCGGACCACGCAGGCCGTCCTGTGACGGACGAGTGTGACCAACCTCACGCCGGCGCCGCGGGCGCGGGCCGGGCACGGGATCACTCGGAGGGCTCGCTCGTGACGCCGGGGGCGGGCCGGGCCTGCGCGGGCAGCGTCACGCGCATCGTCGCGCCGCGGTCGGTGTCGGCGACCTCGACGTGCCCGCCGTGCAGGTCGACCGCCCAGCGGACGATGGCGAGGCCGATTCCGGTGCCGCCGCTCGCCATGCCGGACGGCGGCGCGGCGTGCGGGCGACCGGCGGCCGCGCCGCTCGCGAACCGCTCGAAGATCCGGCCGCGGTCCTCGGGCGCGATGCCGGGGCCCTCGTCGCTCACCTCGAGCACGACGTCGTCGTCCACGGGGTAGGCGTCGAGCCGCACCGTCCCGGCGTGGGGCGAGTGCCGGATCGCGTTCTGCAGCAGGTTGGTGACCACCTGGCGCAGCCGCTCGACGTCGGCCTCCAGCGCGAGGTCCGGCGGGGTGACGTCGACGACGTAGCTGAGGCCCTTCGCCGCGTCGACCATCGACATCGCCTGCGCGGACTCCTCGAGGAAGTCGCCCACGGAGAACTCGCTGAGCACCAGCGCGGACGCGCCGGCCTCCACCCGCGACAGGTCGAGCAGGTACGTGACCAGGCGGGTGAGCCGCTCCGTCTGCTCCAGCGACAGCTCGAGGGCCGACGGCGTCGGCTCGGTGACGCCGTCGACCATGTTCTCGAGCTGGGCCTGCAGCGCCGCCACCGGGGTACGCAGCTCGTGCGACACGTTGGCGATGAGCTCGCGCCGCACCCGGTCGGAGGCGTCGAGGTCGGCGGCCATGACGTTGAAGGCCTCGGCGAGCTGGCCCACCTCGTCGCGGCTCGTGGCGCGCACGCGGATGGAGTAGTCGCCCGCAGCCATCGCCTGCACGGCAGCCGTCATGTCCCGCAGCGGCGACGTCATGCCGCGCGCGAGGAGCTGCACGATCACCAGGGACAGGAAGATCGCCAGGGGCAGCGTGCGGGTGGGGCCGAGCTCGTTCTGCAGGCCGATCCACGTGATGAGGACGGCGAACGTCACCGTCGCCACGACCAGCACGCCGAGCTTGGTCTTGAGCGACCGCAGCGGGTCCAGCGGGCGGACGTCGGGCAGCCGGTGGTGCTCCTTGCGGCGCGGCGCGGCCGGCCCGGCGTCGTCGTCGCCGGGGGCGGGGTCCATCAGGCCTCCGGCGGCTCGAACGCGTACCCGACGCCGTGCACGGTGCGGATGAGGTCCGGCCCGAGCTTGCGGCGCAGCGCCTTGATGTGGGAGTCGACGGTGCGGGTGCCGCTGGCGTCCGCCCAGTCCCACACCTCGGCGAGCAGGCGCTCGCGCGTCTGGACGGTCTTGGGCGAGCTCGCGAGCATGACCAGCAGCTCGAACTCGGTCGGCGTGAGGTGCACCTCGTCGCCCGCGCGGTGCACGCGGCGCTGGGCCCGGTCGATCGTGACGTCGCCCATGACCATCGGCGGGTCGGCGGGGGTCGTCACCGCGGCCTGCTGCGCACGCTCCACGCGTCGCAGCAGCGCCTTGACGCGCGCCACCAGCTCGCGCATGGAGAACGGCTTGGTCATGTAGTCGTCGGCGCCGACGCCGAGGCCGACGAGCATGTCGGTCTCGTCGTCGCGCGCCGTGAGCATGAGGATGGGGATCGGGTTCTCCGCCTGGATGCGGCGGGTGACCTCGAGCCCGTCGATCCCGGGCAGCATGACGTCCAGCACGATCGCGTCCGGGTTCAGGCGGGAGGCGGCGTCGACGCCGGCGAGGCCGTCGCGCGCGACCTCGACCCGCCAGCCCTCGGCGGACAGGCGCTGGGCGATGGCGGCCGCGATCGCGGGCTCGTCCTCGACGACGAGCACGGTGGCGTTCTGCTGGCCCGAGGCGCCCGGGCTGCTCGGAGGGGTCGCGGTGGTCATGGTGCCATCTTGCACCGGCTCCCTGGGGGAGCGCTGAGTACACGCTGTCCGGGGCTCTCCCGCGCGGACGCCGACTCGCCCGCGGGCTCCGTCCCGATACCATCGGAGCACGATGGACGAGAGCCGATATCGCGCGGGGTCGCCCGCGCCGTCCCGCCTGGCCACCCCGCCGCCCCGCCACCCGGCCGCGCCGCGCCGCACGACCGGGAGCCGCCCGTGCTAGGCGACGTCCTCATGATCGTGCTCGGCGTGGTGCTCACCGCGGGCACCGCGGTGTTCGTCGCCAGCGAGTTCTCCCTCGTCACCCTCGACCCGGCCGTCCTCGGGGCCGACGACGAGGAGGGCGACAGTCCCTCGCCCGGCCACGACACCGCGCGCCCGTCGGACCGACGGGACCGCGCCGTCCGCGCCGGGCTCAAGCACCTGTCCACGGAGCTCAGCTCCGCCCAGGTCGGCATCACCATCACCACGATCCTGCTGGGCTACACCGCCCAGCCGGCGCTGCTGTCCCTGTTCTCCGAGGCGTTCGCCGCCACGGCGATGGGGCAGGGCGTCGCCGGGGTCCTCGCGGTCGTGCTGGCCCTCGTGGTCGTCAACGCGTTCTCGATGCTGTTCGGCGAGCTGATCCCGAAGAACTTCGCGCTGTCCGCCCCGCACGCGACGGCGCGGCTGGTCGTCCCCGTGCAGCGGGTGTTCACCATGCTGTTCCGGCCGCTCATCGCCGTGCTCAACGGCTCGGCCAACGCGCTGCTGCGCAGGGTCGGGGTCGAGCCCCGCGAGGAGCTGTCCGGCGCGCGGTCCTCCTCGGAGCTGCTGTCGCTCGTCCGACGTTCGGCGCAGGAGGGCACGCTCGACCAGTCGGTCGCGACCCTGCTGACCAACTCCCTCGAGCTCGACGAGCTGTCGGCGCGCGACGTCATGACCGACCGCATGCGGATGGCCGTCGTCGAGCGCGACACGACGGCCGCCGAGGTCGTGGCCCTCGCCCGGCGCACCGGCCACTCCCGGTTCCCGGTGATCGGCGAGGACCGCGACGACGTCGTCGGCCTCGTGCACCTGCGCCGCGCCGTCGGCGTGCCGCACGACCGCCGCGGCGAGGTGCCGGCCGCCGCGCTCATGGTCGACGCGCCGCGCGTCCCGGAGACGGTCCGGCTCGGGCCGCTCCTCGTCGAGCTCCGGGGTCTCGGGCTGCAGATGGCCGTGGTCGTCGACGAGTACGGCGGCACCTCGGGGATCGTCACGCTGGAGGACGTCGTCGAGGAGCTCGTGGGCGACGTCGCCGACGAGCACGACCCGCGCCGCGCCGGCGTGGTGCGCGGCGCCGACGGGTCGTGGGTCGTGCCCGGGGTGCTGCGCCCCGACGAGCTGGAGGAGCGCACCGGCCTGGTGGTGCCCGAGGGGCCGGCCTACGAGACGCTCGGCGGCCTGGTCATGGCGGAGCTGGGGAGGGTGCCCGAGGTGGGCGACGAGATCGAGACCGACGGGGTGCTGCTGCGCGTCGAGGCGATGGACGCGCGGCGCGTCGAGCGGCTGCGCGTGCTCGCCGTCGACCCGGCCGGGACCCGGCACGGGGAGGCGGGCCGATGAGCACCGGGACCGCCCTGCTGGTCGGCGTGCTGCTGCTCGCCGGCAACGCGTTCTTCGTCGGCGCCGAGTTCGCCGTCATCTCCGCGCGCCGCAGCGCCATCGAGCCGCGGGCCGAGGCCGGCGACCGGCGCGCCCGCACCGCCCTGTGGGCGATGGAGCACGTCTCCCTCATGCTCGCGTGCGCGCAGCTCGGGGTCACCGTGTGCTCCACCGGCCTGGGCATCGTCGCGGAGCCCGCCCTCGCCCACCTGCTCGAGGTGCCCTTCGAGGCCCTGGGGGTCCCCGAGGCGCTGCTGCACCCCGTCTCGCTCGTCCTGGCGCTCGCGATCGTCGTGTACCTGCACGTGGTGCTCGGCGAGATGGTGCCCAAGAACCTCGCCGTCGCCGGCCCCGAGACGGCCGCCCTCTGGTTCGCGCCGCCGCTGGTGCTGCTCGGTCGCGCCGTGCGCCCCGTGATCTCGGCGCTCAACTGGGTCGCGAACCATGCCGTGCGGCTCGCGGGGGTCGAGCCGAAGGACGAGGTCGCCTCCGCGTTCACGGCGCAGGAGGTGCAGTCGATCGTCGAGCACTCGCAGGCCGAGGGCGTGCTCCGCGACGAGCAGGGCCTCCTGGCCGGGGCCATCGAGTTCTCCTCCCGCACCGCGGGCGACGTCATGGTGGCCGTGGACGAGCTGGTCACCGTCGACCCCCGCACCACGCCCGACGACGTCGAGCACCTCGTCGCGCGCACCGGGTTCAGCCGGTTCCCCGTGCGGGGCGACGACGACGCCCTGCGCGGCTACCTGCACCTCAAGGACGTCCTGTACGCGTCGAACGGCGACCGGTTCGACCCGGTGCCGGCGTGGCGCGTGCGCGCGCTCGCGTCCGTGCGGCCCGCCGACGAGGTGGAGGACGCGCTGCGCGCCATGCAGCGCTCCGGGGCGCACCTGGCCCGCGTCGAGGGGCCCGACGGCGTGCTCGGCGTCGTGTTCCTCGAGGACATCCTCGAGGAGCTCGTGGG
>NZ_JBHXAW010000191.1:0-8694 GCF_042726645.1 Isoptericola sp. NPDC060257 | reverse complement strand
GTTCGCGGCGTCCTCGGCGGCCTGGAGCGCCTCGTCGACCGGCTTCTTGCCCGAGATCGCGAGCTGCAGCTCGGAGACGACCGCGGTCTGCACGGCGTCGGACCACGCGAAGATGAAGACGTTCTCGGCATCCGTCGCGGCCTCGACCGACAGACGGTTGGCCTCGTCGAGCGGCGAGTCGCCGGTGATGTCCGTGAACTTGGGGATGTCCAGCGATTCCTCGGTCGAGGGGAAGTTGGAGACCAGCGGGCTGGAGACGAACTCCGTCTGCCACTCCGGGCTCAGCAGGAACTGCGCGAAGGCGACGGCCGCCACGGGGTTCTTCGACGTGGACGGGACGCCGATGAGCTGGCCGTCCTGGAACGCGTGGCCGCGTGCGTCGAACAGCGTGGCGACGCCCGTGACGTCGTACGTGGCCTCGTTGGTGTCCTTGACGTAGCGGAGGAACGAAGCGTTGGTGGAGCCCCACACGACGTCGCCGGCGGAGTAGAGCTGCGTGACGTCCACGTCGCTCGAGAGGGTGTCCTTCGGCAGCGCGCCCTCCGCGTACAGCTCCGCGTACTTCGCCAGCCACTCCTGGATCTTCGGGTCGTCAGCGAACGTGAACTCGGTCTCGTCCGCGTTCGTGATCGCGGCGTTCATGAGCTGCCAGTCATTCGGCACGTGCGTGTACGGGTTCGCCGGGAACGCGTAGTACTCGCCGCCCGACTTCTCGGCGATCTGGCTCGCCATCTCGAGCTGCTCCATGACGGTCGACGGCGGGGCCTGCGGGTCGAGGCCGGCGTCCTTCATGAGGTCCTCGTTGAACGTCTGCAGGCCGTTCAGGCCCCAGTACCACGGGAGGACGTAGTGGTCGTCGTCGCCGGGGAACTTCTGCGACTCCCACACCGACGGGATGAAGGACTCGCCGATGTCCTCCGGGCCCTTGGTGGTGAGGTCGAGCAGGAAGTTCTCGCGGTAGAGCGCGTAGGCCGTCGTCTGGTTGAGGTTGACGACGTCGGGCAGGTCGCACGACTGCGCGTTGGTCACGAGGCGCTGGGTGAACTCGGCGTCGCCCGGGTCGTCCTGCCACTTCACCGTGACGTCCGGGTACTTCTCCTCGAAGGCCGCGATGAGCTTCTCGAAGTACGGGCTGAAGTCCTGCTTGAGCGCCGTGGTCTGGAAGGTGATCTCGCCGGACGGCTCACCCGCCAGCCGCTGGTCGGAGGTCACCTCGTCCGAGAGCTCGCACTTGCCCGCCGTGGTCGGCTTGCCGTCGGCGCCGACCTCGGCGGAGCCGCCACCGATACCGCACGCGGACAGGGCGAGGGAAGCGACGACGACGCCGGCGACGCCGCCCGAAAGCGTGCGGCCGCGGCGGCGCGGTCGGGGCATGAGGGTGTGAGTGGTCATGGTTTCAGCCGTTCCTCGTGAGGTGTCTACCCGACGGTGGGCCGGACCTGGAAGCGGTCCGTGGTGATCCACAGGTGTGGCGGTCGGTGCCGTCGCTCGAGGTCGTTCTCGCGCGGCGTGCTGTGCTGGGTCGTGCGTGGTGGGTCGTCAGGGGCCGCGCAGCTCGGGCCAGGTCCGGACCGGGGCGGCGACCGCGCCGATCCCGTAGACGGACTCCCGCGCGGCCTCGCGCAGAAGGGTCAGTGCGCCGCTCACCACGCCGCCGGCGCCCAGCAGGGACGGGACCACCTCGGTCCGCAGGGGCGACTCCGCGCGGAGCAGCTCCTCGACCTCCGCGGCGAAGCGCTCGGCCCCCGCCGTACCGACCGTCCCGGCGAGGACGACGCAGTGCGGATCGACGACGGTCGAGATCGTGGTGACGACGACGGCGACTCGTCGCGCCGCCTCGCTGCGGAACGTGCGGAGAGCCTCTCCTGGTGCGTCGTCCCGGAGCGCCTGCTCCGGCGAGGTGCCGGCGAGCCCCAGCCCGTCGAGCACCTCCTGGAGCGCCGCCGAGCCGACGAGGCTCTGAAAGCCGGCGGACGAGGAGCCGAGCCGGCCGCCGACCGTCGTCGGCGCGAGGCCGATCTCGCCCGCGTACCCGTGCGCGCCGCGCAGCAGGGTGCGGTTGACGACGGTCGCGGCGCCGATACCCTCGTCGAGGCGCAGGAGGGTGAAGCTCTCGACGCCGGCCGCGCTGCCGCTCTCGGCCTCGGCGAGGGCGGCGAGGTTGACGTCGTTCTCGAGCGCGACGGGGCAGCCGAGCCGTGCGGCGAGCCTGCCGCGCTGCCCCGCACGCCAGGCCGGGTGCCCGGAGACGAAGTCCATGTCTCCCTGGGGGTTCACGACGCCGGGCGTTCCCGCGAGCACCTGCCACAGGTCGGAGGGCTCGATGCCGGCCTCCGCGCTCGCGGCGGCGACCGCTTCCGCCACGGTCTCGACGGGGTCGTCACCGCGCTGCGGGATGCGTACGTCGGACAGCGCGGCCCCGGAAAGGTCGGAGACGACCGCGTGCACGAACCGGCCCGGCTGCATCTCGACGCCGGCGACGTGGCAGAGGTTGGTCACCGCGCGGAAGTGCACCGCGTTCGGGCCGCGCTGGGCCGACGACACCTCGCCGACGGGCGTGACCAGCCCGGCCTCGATGAGCCGGACGACAAGCTCACCGGTCGAGGGCTTCGACAGGCCGGTCGCCTTGCTGATCATGGCCCGGGAGGCCGACTGGTGCTCGAGCAGGAGGTCGACGACCATCCGCTCGTTGACCGACAGGGGCTTCCGCATCATTGCGACCATCTCGTCCGGGCGGCCGGACGGCCGCGGTGATTACTTTTAGTCAGGCTACCTGATGATTAACGCGCTGCATATCCCCTCGACCCTGAAAGATCAGATGACCCCGGTCGCCTGGCAGTCCGCAGAGGTCCACGGACCGATGGGTCCGCAGGTGAGAGCCCGCTCGGCCCCGCGTGCCAGTGCGGTCAAAGTGCCGGGGATCCGTCGCTCCAGCCTGGGCGACGGCGTGCCGAGAAATCCGGCGCACGACAACGGCCGGCCGGTTCCTCTGACGAATCGGGGCACAGCGGGACGAGCAGGCCTCTCCCCGACGCTACGTCGCGGGGGACCGGACCCCGATCGTGAGCAGCAGGTTGGCGTAGACGCGCTGGTCGCCGGTGGCGACCAGCAGGGCGACGTCGTCGGACCGGGCGGCGTCGTAGAACGCGAACCGGTCCAGCTCGTCCCAGCCGACCTCGGCCCCGAGCATCGCCCGGTAGCCGGTGTGCGCGGGGATCTCCTCCCCCGCGGCGACGACGTCGCCCGCCACACCGCCGGGCACCATCACGGCGGCGGACTCGACGGGCACGGCGTCGAGCAGCACCTCGAGCACCTGGTCCACGGTCAGCAGGCCGGGCCTCAGGTTGAGGTGCACGCGCGCGGCGCCCGGCCGGGCGCCCGTGGAGTGCGGGTAGTTCGCGTCGGCGAGCAGCACCCGCGACCCGTGCCCCGCCGCGGCGAGCGCCGCGACGAGGCCCGGGTGCAACAGCTCGTAGCGGAGCACGTCAGCCCCGCGCGGCCGCGGCCGGGACGCGCGCGTCGGCGAACGCGTGCCGCTGGCGGCCGAGGCCGTCGATCTCGACCTCGACGACGTCGCCGTCGGCCAGGTACGGGAACCGGCCGGACAGCGCGACGCCCTCGGGGGTGCCGGTGCAGATCAGGTCGCCCGGCTCGAGCGTCATGTACTGCGACAGGTGGTGCACGATCTCGGCGACGCCGAAGATCATGTCCGTCGTCGACGAGTCCTGGCGGGGCTCGCCGTTGACGGACGACCGCAGCCGCAGCGCACCCGGGTCCACCTCGTCGGCCGGTACCAGCGCGGGGCCCGTCGGCAGGAACGCCGGGCCGCACTTGCCCTTCGACCACTGACCGAGGGAGTCGTCGAGCTGCCAGGCCCGCTCGCTCACGTCGTCCACCACGGTGTACCCGGCGACGTGCGCCAGCGCGGCCTCGGGCGACGGCAGGTAGCTCGCCTGCGTCCCGACGACGATCGCGAGCTCGACCTCCCAGTCGACCTTCTCCGAGCCGGGCGGGATCGGCACCGTGTCGTCGGGACCGACCACCGTGTTCGGGTGCTTGAAGAAGATGATCGGCAGGCGCGGGGGCTCCGCGCCGGACTCCCGCGCGTGCGCGGCGTAGTTCTGGCCCACGCACACGACGGCGGTGGGCCGCGCGATCGGGGCACCGCGGCGCAGGCCGTCCGCGCCGTCGAGCACGGGCAGCTCGCCGGCGGCGAGGGCGGCACGCGTGCGCGCGATGCCGTCGGCGGCGAGGAAGCCGCCGTCGACGTCGCCGGTCAGCGGCCGCAGGTCGTAGGTGGCGCCGTCGGTGGTGACGGCGGGGATCTCCTGGCCCACCGGGCCCAGGCGGAGCAGCTGCATCGATGTCCTCTGTTCTCTCTGGGGGGCGCCTCGATCATGCGCCCGGGTCGTGTCCTGGTCACATCCGTCCCGCCATGCGGGCGGCGGGGCGGACGGGACGTCACGCGAAGGCGTCGGGATGGGCCTCGGGGGCGAGGAGCCGCCGGCCCACCAGGTCGGTCCACAGGTCGGCGGGGACGACGGCGGCGTGCCGGTCCACGGCCTGCCGCACCTGGTCGGCGGTGCGCAGCCCGACCACGGTGCTCGTCACCGCGGGGTGGGTGCGCACGTAGGCGAGCGCGGCCTGCGGCAGCGTGACGCCGTGCTCGGCGCACGCGGCGGCGATGCGGCGCGTGCGGTCGAGCAGGGCCGCGGGCGCCGGGGCGTAGTCGTAGGTCGCGTCGTCGGGCACGACGTCGCGGGCCAGCAGCCCGGAGTTGTACACGCCGGCGACGACGACCGAAGCGCCGCGCGCGGCGGCAGCCGGCAGCAGGTCGGCCAGCGCGGGCTGCTCCAGCAGCGTGAACCGGCCCGCGCACATCACCACGTCCACGTCCGCCTCGGCGACGAACCGCGCGAGCATCGCGGACTGGTTCATCCCGGCGCCGATCGCGCCGACGACACCCTGGTCGCGCAGCTCCACCAGCGCCGGGACGGCCTCGGTGAACGCCTGCTCCTCGTGCTCGTCCGGGTCGTGCAGGTACACGACGTCGACCCGGTCCAGGCCGGTGCGCTCGAGGCTCGCCTCCAACGACCGCAGCACGCCGTCGCGGGAGAAGTCCCACACCCGCCGGGTCACGGCAGGCACGTCGAAGATGTCCTCGTCCTTCTGGTGCGCCGTCTCCGGCGACGGCACCAGCAGGCGCCCCGCCTTCGTCGACACGACGTACTCGTCCCGCGGGCGGCCGGCCAGGCTCGCGCCGAGCCGCCGCTCCGACAGCCCCAGCCCGTAGTGGGGCGCCGTGTCGAAGTAGCGCACGCCGGCGTCCCACGCGGCGTCGACCGCCTCCTGGGTCTCCGCGTCCGTGGTCGCCCGGTAGAGGTTGCCGGCCTGCGCCGCCCCGTAGCCGAGGCCGGTCAGCCGGACCCCGGTCGCCCGGACCTCCCGGGAGGGCAGCGCGCTCACGCCTGCTCCGGCGGGCGCACGCGCAGCTCGTGCATGCCGCCGTCGACGGCGAGCGCGGTGCCGGTGGTCGCGGTCGCGAGCGGGCTCGCGAGGTAGCACACGGCGTGCGCGACGGCCTCCGGGCTCACCAGCTTCCCGGTGGGCTGGCGGGACTCGAGCGCGGCGCGCTCGGCGGCCGGGTCGGGGGCGGCGTCGAGCAGCCGCCCCACCCACGGGGTGTCCACGGTGCCGGGGTTCACGCAGGTCACGCGGACGCCCTCGCGCACGTGGTCGGCCGCCATCGCGAGGGTGAGCGCCTGCACGGCGCCCTTGCTCGCGGAGTACAGGGCGCGCTGCGGCAGCCCGGACCACGACGCGATCGAGGCGGTGTTGACGACGGCGGCGTGCTCCGACGCCCGCAGGTGCGGCAGCGCCGCCCGCGTCACGCGCACGATGCCGAGCACGTTGACGTCGAGCACCCGCAGCCATTCGGCGTCGTCGTTGTCCGCGACCGTGCCCTGCGCGCCGATCCCGGCGTTGTTCACGACGACGTCGATGCCGCCCATCTCGGCGGCCGCGCCCTCGACGGCGGCGCGCACGGCGGCGTCGTCGGTGACGTCGGCGACCTGGGCGCCGGCGCCGTCGGGCACGCCGTCGCGCGTGCGGTCGATCGCGACCACCTGGGCGCCGCGGGCGAGCAGGGCGCGCACGACGGACGCGCCGATGCCGGACGCGCCCCCGGTCACGATCGCGCGGATGCCGGCGAACTCCGGCGGGTTCTCGAGGGGGGCGGTGCTCACGGGTGCTCCTTCGTGCGGGTGGTGAGGTGGTCGACCGCGAGGCCGTAGGTGGCGACGGCGGTGCCGCCGCGCACGGCGGCGCGCTCGTCGTCGGACAGGGACTCCAGCAGCTCGTCGGCGGCGGCCCACCAGCGCCCGTAGCCGGAGGCGAGGAGGCAGACGGGCCAGTCGCTGCCGAGCAGGATGCGGCCCGGGCCGAAGACGTCGAGCGCGTGGTCGGCGGCGGGGCGCAGGTCCGCGGTGGTCCAGGTGTCCCAGCGCGCCTCCGTGACCAGCCCGGACAGCTTTGCGACGACGTTCGGGCGGGCCGCGAGCGCCGCCAGGTCGGCGCGCCAGCCGTCCAGGGCGGCCGGGTCCCCGGGGTGGTCGCCGACGCCGTGCAGCGCCGCGAGGGGCGGCTTGCCCAGGTGGTCGAGCACGAACCGGGTGCCGGGCAGGGCCGCGGCGAGCCGGGCGCACGACGCGAGCTGGTCGGCGCGGACCACGAGGTCGAACGGCAGGCCCGCCGCGCCGACCGCCGCGATGCCGGCGTGCACGTCGGGGCGGTCGAGGTACCCCGGGTCGGGTTCGGCCTGCACCATCGTGCGGATCCCGACGAGGCGGTCGCCGCCCGGGCCCTCGCGCAGCGCGGCGAGGCGGTCCTCGAGCGCCGGGTCGAAGAGGTCGGCCCAGCCCACGACGCCGGCGATGCGCGCCGCGCGCCCCGCGGGCGAGGCGACGACGTCGAGCAGGTCCTCGGTCTCGGCCCAGGTGCTCACGCTCTGCACGACGACGGTCGCGTCGACGCCGTGCGCCGCGGCGGGCAGGTCGGCGGTCGTGAAGTCGGCGTCGATCGCCGCCATCGTCGCGGGGTCGATCCAGTCCTGCGGGTGCCGCGCGCGGACCCACAGGTGGTGGTGCGCGTCGACGACGACGTCGGACATCCGGACTCCCTCGGCCTGCGGACTGATTCATCCAATGTATAGGCGGGTCAACCGCTTGCGCCAGCCCTGCCTTCGCCGAGTATCCTCAGACCGCACGCCAAGACGTCATATCTCTGCGTGCCTGACTCGACCGGCCCCCGAGCCGGACCCGCCGCTCGACGAGGAGTGATCCGCATGACCACGGCCGCCCCGCCCCTGCGCCCCGAGCAGGCGTGGTTCACCGAGGCCCGCTTCGGCCTCTTCGTGCACTTCGGCCTGTACTCCGCGGCCGCCCGGCACGAGTGGGTGATGAGCAACGAGCGCATGACCGTCGAGCAGTACGCACGGTACGCCGAGGTGTTCGACCCGGACCTGTTCGACGCGCGCGCCGTCGCCCGGGCCGCGAAGGACGCCGGGATGAAGTACGTCGTCCTGACCACCAAGCACCACGACGGCTTCGCCCTGTGGGACTCCGCCGTCAGCGACTACAGCATCGCCCGCACCCGCGGGCGCGACCTCGTGGCGGAGCTTGCCGAGGCCGTCCGCGCCGAGGGCCTGCACCTGGGGATGTACCACTCGGTCATCGACTGGCACCACCCCGACTTCACGGTGGACCACGTGCACCCGCGGCGCGACGACCCCGACGCGCACGCCCTGAACGAGGGCCGCGACATGGCGCAGTACCGCGAGTACCTGCACGCCCAGGTGCGCGAGCTGCTCACCGGGTACGGGCCGGTGGACTACGTGTTCTTCGACTTCACGTTCGCCGAGGACAAGGACGGCTGGCGAGGCAAGTACCCGGAGGACTGGGACGCCGAGGCGCTGCTCGCCCTCGTCCGCGAGCTGCAGCCCCAGGCCGTGGTCAACGACCGGCTGGGCATCCCTGGCGACCTCGTCACCCCGGAGCAGTACCAGCCCGATGCGCCGATGCGCGACGACGCGGGCGAGCTCGTCGTCTGGGAGGCGTGCCAGACCCTCAACGGCAGCTGGGGCTACGACCGCGACAACACGCGGTTCAAGGACCCCGACCTGCTGGTGCGCATGCTCGTCGACACGGTCTCCAAGGGCGGCAACCTGCTGCTCAACATCGGCCCCGACGGCCGGGGCGCCATCCCGGCGCGCGACGCCGCCTCGCTCGCCGCCCTCGGGGAGTGGACGCGCCTGCACGCGCGGTCGATCACGGGTGCGGGCCCGGCCGACCCTGAGCTCGCGGCCGCCGTCGCGCCCGGGCTGCCGCCCGGCGTCGTGCTCACGCAGCGCGGCGACCGCCTCTACCTCCACCTGTTCGCGTGGCCCTTCGGACACGTCCACCTGCGCGGGCTCGCCGACCGGGTGCGCTACGCCCAGCTGCTGCACGACGGCTCCGAGCTGCGCACGTCGGTGTCCGACCCGGACCAGAAGGCGTGGAACACCAACCCCGGCGGGCAGCCGCCCGGCACGCTCACGCTGCACCTGCCCACGGCGCGCCCCGACGTCGCCGTGCCGGTGGTCGAGCTGTTCCTGGACGCCTAGCACCCGCGCGGTCGGCGGACGGGCCGGGCCCGCCC